>DASYQB010000018.1:0-3523 GCA_036005985.1 Candidatus Methylomirabilota bacterium
ATCCACCGTCCCCGTGGGCACGGGCGAGCTCGTACGCGAGGTCATCACCCGCCACCAGCCGCGGGCCATCGAGTTCGACGTGGTGTCGAATCCCGAGTTCCTCCGCGAGGGCTCGGCCATCGAGGACACCCTCCGGCCCGATCGCATCGTCATCGGCGCGCCCACCCAGCAGGGAGCCATGACCCTAGTGGAGCTCTACGCTCCCCTCGAGCGGCCCATGATCATCACCGATCTGCCCTCGGCCGAGGTGATCAAGTACGCCTCCAATGCCTTCCTCGCCGCCAAGATCTCCTTCATCAACGCCATCTCGAATATCTGCGAGGCGGCGGGGGCCGACGTGAGCCAGGTCATGAAGGGTATGGGGCTCGACCCGCGCATCGGCGGAGCCTTTCTCCAGGCGGGGCTGGGCTACGGCGGCTCCTGCTTCCCCAAGGACGTCGACTCCCTCATCCACACCGCGGGGCGGCTCGGCTACGACTTCAAGCTCCTGCGCTCGGTGGTGGAGATCAACCGCGAGCGCGCCACCCACCTCGTGGAGACCATCGCCAAGGCCCTGGGTCCCCTCGACGACAAGACCATCGCCGTGCTCGGCCTCGCCTTCAAGCCCAACACCGACGACCTGCGCGACGCTAAGAGCCTCGAGGTGATCCAGCTTCTCCAGGCGGCGGGCGTGCGCGTTCGCGTGTACGACCCCGCGGCCATGGACAATGCACGGCGCCTCCTTCCCGCCTCCGTCACCTTCAGCGATTCGCCCTACGCGGCGGCGGACGGCGCCCACGCGGTGGTGCTCGTGACGGAGTGGAACGAGTTCAAATACCTGAACCTCGAGCGGCTGCGCGCGCAGCTCAAGCGCCCGGCCATCTTCGACGGCCGCAATCTGTGGGAGCCGGAGCGCATGCGCCGTCTCGGCTTCGAGTACCACTCGGTCGGACGGAAGCCCGTCCTGCCCGCCTGAGCTGCCCGCGTGCGCGTCCTCGTCACGGGCGGGGCGGGATTCCTCGGCTCGCATCTCTGCGACTTCCTCCTCGGCCACGGCTGCGAGGTCGTGTGCATGGACAATCTCCTCACGGGCTCCCTCGACAACATCGCCCACATCCAGGACCCGCGCTTCATCTTCGTCGAGTACGACGTGACCAACTTCATCACCATCAAGGGCGACCTGGACTACGTGCTGCACTTCGCGAGCCCCGCCTCGCCCATCGACTACCTCGAGCTGCCCATCCAGACCCTCAAGGTCGGCTCCCTCGGGACCTATCGCGCTCTCGGCCTCGCCAAGGCCCGAGGGGCCCGCTTCCTCCTCGCCTCCACGTCGGAGGTCTACGGCGATCCCCTCGTGCACCCGCAGCGCGAGGACTACTGGGGCAACGTCAATCCGGTGGGCCCGCGCGGCGTCTACGACGAAGCCAAGCGCTTCGCCGAGGCCATCACCATGGCCTATCACCGCTTCCATCAGGTCGACTCGCGCATCGTGCGGATCTTCAACACCTACGGAAGCCGCATGCGGCTCACGGACGGGCGCGCCATCCCCACCTTCATCCGCCAGGCCCTCCGGGGCGAACCGCTGACCATGTACGGCGACGGCTCCCAGACGCGCTCGTTCACCTACGTGTCCGATCTGATCGAGGGTATCTGGAGGCTCATGCAGGCGCCGGTGAACGATCCGGTCAATATCGGCAATCCGCGTGAGATGACGCTGCTCGAGCTGGCCAAGTACGTGCTGCGGGCCACCGGGTCCCGGAGCGAGATCGTCTTCCGGCCCCTCCCCACCGACGACCCCAAGGTGCGCCAGCCCGATATCGGCAAGGCCAAGCGCCTGCTCGGCTGGGAGCCCACCGTAGAGCTCGAGGAAGGCCTCGCCCGCACGGTGGAGTGGTGTCGCACCGTGGAGCAGCGCGCATGAAGATTCTCGTCACAGGCGGGGCGGGGTTCATCGGCTCCCACGTGGTGGACGCCTTCGTGGCGGCGGGGCACGCGGTGGCGGTGGTGGACAATCTCTCCACGGGCAACCGCCGCTGGCTCAATCCGAAGTCGCGCTTTCATGCCGTGGATCTCCGCAGCGCCCGCCTCGCGGATGTCTTCGCCGCCGAGCGGCCGGAGGCGGTGGCTCATCTGGCCGCCCAGGCCGCGGTGGGCCGGTCCGTCGTGGATCCCGCCTTCGACGCCACCGTGAACATCGCGGGCGGCCTCAACCTGCTCGACTGCTGCCGGCGCTTCGGCGTGCGGCGAATGATCTACTCGTCGAGCGGCGGGGCGGGCTACGGAGACACTGACGTCATCCCCACCCCGGAGGAGCACGCGAGCTGGCCCGTCTCCCCCTACGGCATCACCAAGGTGGCCGTCGAGCAGTACGTGCAGGCCCTCGGTCCGCTGTGGGGCATGCGCGGCATCTCCCTCCGCTACGCCAATATCTACGGGCCACGCCAGAATCCCCAGGGAGAGGCGGGCGTCATCGCCATCTTCTGCCACCGTCTCCTCTCCGGCCAGCCCTTGATCATCAACGGCGACGGAGGGCAGACGCGTGACTTCGTCCACGTGGAGGACGTGGCGCGTGCCAATGTGCTGGCCCTCGAGCGTGCCGACGTGACGGGAGCGGTCAACATCGGCACGGGCATCGAGACCTCGGTCACGGGGATCGCGGAGTCCCTCCGCGCCGCCGCCGGCTCGCGCACGCCGCCCGAGCACGCGCCCGCGCGGCCGGGCGAGCAGCGGCGGAGCTGTCTCGATCCGTCGCGGGCGGGGCGCGTCCTCGGCTGGCGTCCGGAAGTGTCCCTGCGCGACGGCCTGGCCACCACCTACGACTTCTTCAAGAAGGAGACCAACCGATGATCGACGAGGAGCTGCGGGCCATCCTGGCCTGCCCGGCCTGCAAGGGCGATCTCATTTTCGAGGAGACGCGCATCATCTGCGAGCGGTGCCGCAAGGCCTATCCCATCCGTGACGGCATCCCCGTGATGCTGATCAGCGAGGCACAGCCCTGGGCTCCCGGAGCATAGCCGCGGTCATCCTGGCGGGCGGCCAGGGCACGCGGCTGCGCCCCCTGACCAACTCCCGCCCCAAGCCTGTCGTCCCCCTCCTCAACATCCCGTTCCTCGCCTATCAGCTGACCCTGCTGCGCCGTCATGGAGTAGAGCGCGTCGTCCTGTCCTGCTCCTATCTCGTGGACGAGATCCGCCAGGCCATGGGCGATGGCCGCCGATGGGACGTGTCGCTCGAGTACGTGGTCGAGAAGGAGCCGCTGGGAACCGCGGGAGGTGTGCGGAACGCCGCCGATCTCGTGAGTGGGCTGGTGGTCGTCCTCAACGGCGATATCCTGACCGACGCTGACGTGTCCGCCATGCTCCGCTTCCACTCGGAGCGAGGCTCGCGCGCCACCATCTTCCTCACCCGCGTGGAAGACACGAGCCCCTACGGCCTCGTCGAGCTGGCGGACGACGGTCGCGTCAAGCGCTTCGTCGAGAAGCCGGGCCCCGCCGACCGCAGCACCACCGACACCATCAATGCCGGCATCTACGTGCTCGACGCC
>DASYQB010000019.1:0-5852 GCA_036005985.1 Candidatus Methylomirabilota bacterium
GGCGCCATCAATGTGCTGGATCATCCGGATTTCAGCGACGTCAGCACTATGCGGGGCCTTCTCAAGGCCTTCGAGGACAAGGCGAGGCTCGTCGACCTCCTGACCCGCATGGCCGAGGAGCGCGGGGTGCAGGTCATGATCGGTGGGGAGAACCCGGTGGAAGAGATGCGCGAGTGCAGCCTCATCACCTCGACCTATACCTACCGCGGCCAGGTCCTGGGCGTCCTCGGGGTGGTCGGCCCTCGCCGCATGGCCTATGGCGATGTCATCTCGATCGTGGACGAGACGGCCCGTCTCGTCTCGAACTCTCTCTCGCGAGTCCAGAGAGAGCTGTACCTGCCCGGCTGAGCCCCGTCCGTGATTCGACCGCCGGGGACCCCGCGACCCGTCTGCTATACTTTGAATGACCATGACTGACGATCTTTTGAGTCCCGATAGCGACGCCTTGCCCCTCGAGCCCGAGGAGGAGATTCAACGTCTCCGGGAGGCCCTCCAGGCCAAGACCCAGGAGGCCGAGGAGCACCGGGAGCGCTACCTCCGCGGCGCCGCCGAGTTCGACAATGCGCGCAAGCGTGCGGCGAGGGAGCGGGAAGACTACACGCGCTACGCCAACGAGTCGTTGCTCCGCGAGCTCCTCCCCGTTCTCGACAACTTCAGCCGGGCCCTCCAGGCCGCCCGGAGCGAGCCGGGGGCGGCGGCGGTGACAGCCGGAGTGGAGCTGATCCAGCGCGAGCTCCTGCGCGTGCTCGAGAAGTTCGGCGTCACGCCCTTCGACTCGGTGGGCCAGCCCTTCGATCCCGAGCGCCACGAGGCGATCGCGCGGGTGCCCGCGGTGGGCCAGCCCGAGGGCACGGTGGTGAACGAGACGGCGCGCGGCTACATGCTCAACGGACGGGTGCTTCGTCCCGCCATGGTCACGGTGGCTACGCTGCCTGACGCAACCGCCGACGCGTAGTGGCGGCCAAGGATTACTACGCGCTCCTCGGCGTCGGGCGCGATGCCGACGACGCCGCGCTGAAGAAGGCCTACCGCACCCTCGCCCGTCAGCACCATCCCGACAAGAACCCGGGGGACCGCCACGCCGAGGAGCGCTTCAAGGAGATCAGCGAAGCCTACGCGGTGCTCTCCGATCCCGACAAGCGCGCCCAGTACGACCGGTTCGGCACGGTCTCGGGCCTCGGCGGACCGGGCGACGCGGGCTTCGGCACCATCTTCGAGGATCTCTTCGAGGGCTTCTTCGGCGGGGCCGGCAGCGGCCGTCGCGGGCGTTCCCGGCGGGGTGAGGATCTCCAGTACCGACTCGAGATCTCTCTCGAAGAAGCGGCGCGGGGAATGGAGACCAAGCTCCAGATCCCCCGCCACGAGAGCTGCGAGGCCTGTCGCGGCACCGGCCAGCAGGAGGGGACGACGCCGGAGACCTGCGGCACCTGTCGCGGCCAGGGCCAGGTGCGCTTCTCCCAGGGCTTCCTCACCGTGGCGCGGCCCTGTCCCGCCTGCGGAGGCGCAGGCGCCCTCAACCGTTATCCGTGCAGCGCGTGCCGTGGCGAGGGGCGGGTGGCCCGCGAGCGGATGCTCACCGTCACCATTCCCGCGGGAATCGCGGAGGGCAATCAGCTGCGCCTCACCGGAGAGGGTGAAGGCGGCCTCCACGGCGCTCCCCCCGGCGACCTCTACGTCCTCGTCCAGATCCGCCCCCACGAGATCTTCGAGCGCCACGGCGCCGACCTCGTCTGCGCCCTGCCCCTGACCTATCCCCAGGTGTGCCTTGGTGACGAGGTGGACGTGCCCGTGCTCGAAGGCAAGGCGAGGCTCACCGTTCCCGCAGGGACGCAGCCGGGACAGCGGCTCGTGCTCAAGGGCAAGGGCATGCCAAACCTGCGGGGGCGCGGGCACGGCAATGCGGTGTACGAGGTGATTCTCGAAGTGCCGAAGAAGCTCTCTCCGCGAGAGCGCGAGCTGCTCGGCGAGCTTCACGAGGTGTCGAAGGAATCGTCGGGGCCGCTCCTCTCCTCCTTCGTCGATCGGATGAAGAAGCTCTTCGGCAGTTGATGGCCTTCTGGCAGCTGACCGTCCCCAGCTCGCCCGACACGTCAGAAGGCCTGACCAATTTCCTCTGGGAGCAGGGCGCGCTCGGGGTCGTCGAGGAAGAGGGTCCGGCCGCTCCCCCTCGCCTCCGAGCGTTCTTTCCCGAGAGCGCGTCCTCGGCTGCCCTCGTGAGCTCGACGAAGTCCTACGTGGCCGGCCTGGACGTCCTGGGCTTCCGCACCGCACGGGGCGAGGTGGAGATCGCGCCCCTCCGCGAAGAAGCGTGGGCCAGCGCCTGGCGGCAATCCTTTCCGCCTCGCGCGGTGGGCCGGCGACTCTGGATCAAGCCGCCGTGGGAGCTGGCGGAGGCCGCGGGCCGGGTGTCGGTGGTGATCGAGCCGGGGCGCGCCTTCGGCACGGGCCACCATGGCAGCACCGAAGCCTGCCTCGAGCTGCTCGATCGGATGGTGGGCGATCCAGCGCCTCCGCGGGCCCTCGACGTCGGCATCGGCACGGGCATCCTCGCCGTGGCCGCCATCAAGCTCGGCATTTCCTCCGTGCTCGGGCTCGACGTCGATCCCGACGCGGTGGCCGTGGCGAGGGTCAATGCCACGCGCAACGGCTGCGACCCTCGCATCGAGGTCCGCATGGAAGGCCTCGAATCGCTCGCCGATGTCGCGCCCTTCCCTCTCGTATTGGCCAATCTGCTCGCCCATACCCACCTCGCCCTCTCGTCCCGCTACCGGCGCGTCGTCGCCCCGGCCGGCGCGCTGATCCTGGGCGGCATACTCGAGGCCGAGGCCCCGGACGTGGTGGCGGCGCTCGAGGGCGCCGGCTTCGCGCTTCGCGAGCAGCTCGTGGTCGAGGGCTGGTCCTCGCTGCGGCTGGACGCCACCGGCGCATGAGGCGATTCCGCGTCCGCCCAGAGAACGTCGTGGGGAACCGCGTGACCTTCGACGCCGACGAGACGCGACATCTCAAGCGCGTGCTCCGACTGGGGCCCGGAGACATCGTGGAGGCGCTGGACGGTGCGGGCGCCATGCTCACCGTGAGGATCGAGTCGGCGGCCCCTCGGGGAGCCGAGGGCATGGTGCTCTCCCGCGTCGCGCACCGGACGGAGTCCCCCCTTCGCCTCGTCCTCGCCCAGGGAATCGCCAAGGGCGACAAGATGGAGACCATCATCCGGATGGCCACGGAGCTCGGAGTCAGCCAGGTCGTGCCGCTCGCCACCACGCGGGCGGTGGTGAAGTTCGAGGCGGGCCGAAGAGAAGCGCGGGTGTCCCGCTGGCAGCGCGTGGCGCAGGAGGCGGCAAAACAAAGCGGCCGGGCGGTGATTCCCGAGATCGCGCGGCCTCAGTCTCTGGATGAGTGGCTGACCGCCCGAGGCTCCGAAGGCCTCCTCGTCTGCCTCTGGGAGGGCGCGCTCACGGCCCTCGCTCCCCAGCTCCCCCCGGCTCCCATCGGCGGCGTCACGCTCGTGGTCGGGCCCGAGGGCGGGCTCGACGCCGCCGAAGCGGGGGCACTGGAGAAGGCGGGAGCGCTGGTGGGCAGCCTTGGCGGACGGATACTCAGAACCGAGACGGCGGGGCCGGTGGGGCTCGCCATCTTGCAGGCGCGCTATGGGGACCTCGGCGGAGGTGGATCCTGAGCACGGGATTCGCCTACTTCGAGGCGGACGGAGGCCGGGGGGTGAGCGGGAAGGGTCCGACCCTCCAGGATGCCTTTGTCCAGGTCGGGCTGGGAGTGCTCGCTCTCGCCGTGGATCCGGCCTCAGTCGAGGAGCGGGAGACGCGCGCCGTCCGGGCCCACGGAGTCGACCCGGTCGACCTCCTCGTCAACTGGCTCAACGAGTGTCTGTACGTCCTGGATGTCGAGGGCTTCGCGGCCTGCCGGATAGAGTTCATCACCTTCGTCCCTCATGGGGCCGCCTTGGGAGGAGAGCCCCTGCGGCTCCACTGCCTCCTTCACGGAGAAGAAGCCGAGCCTGGCCGTCACGACTCCAGGCTACTAAAGGGCCAGTTCTCGCCCAAGGACGCTTCCATCATCGAGGGTCAGGACGGCGTTGAAGCACGAGCTGTTACGCACGGTTAGAGAGATTCAAGCTCGTCACCTAAATGAGACAGTAGCTACTTCCTGCCGTGTCCATGAGTCATCGATCCGATGCCTCGCCAGGAGATAGCTGGAACTAATAGTCA
The DNA here is from genome assembly GCA_036005985.1 of Candidatus Methylomirabilota bacterium. Classification (GTDB taxonomy): domain Bacteria; phylum Methylomirabilota; class Methylomirabilia; order Rokubacteriales; family CSP1-6; genus AR37. The sequence goes on from DASYQB010000019.1 coordinate 4,221, forward strand.
ATAGAAACAATCTCTTACGTTAGATACGCAATTATGGCACCCCCCTTGCTCATCATGGGCCACGGAATGGGTAACCAACGGACCATCCGGAGGCAGGTTTCGGTTGAAGGCATCGGGCTCCACTCAGGTGACCCTGTCAAGCTGACTCTCTCCCCCGCGGCAGCCGACACCGGAATTCTCTTCAGGGCGGCCGACGGCACCCTGGTACCCGCCGACATCGATCATGTCGTCGACGGGCGGGGGGCGACGACCCTGGGAGCCTTCGGTGTCCGGGTGCGCACGGTCGAGCATCTCATGGCCGCGGCAGCCGCTCTCGGCATCGACAACCTGGTGGCCGACATCAGCGCCGAGGAGGTGCCGGCGCTCGACGGCAGCTCCAAGCCCTTCGTGGATCTGCTCTACTCGGCGGGCTCGGTCACCCTGCCCGTCCCGCGCCGGGCGGTGGCGGTCCGCGAGCGGGTTCGCGTCGGCGACAACAGCCGCTGGCTCGAAATCACGCCGTCCGACTCGTTCCGTATTACCTATACGCTCGACAATCCCCATCCCGTGGTCGGACTTCAGGTCGCGTCCCTCGAGGTGAGTGAGAGCACGTTCGTGGAAGAGCTGGCGCCCGCCCGCACCTACGGGTTCTTGAGAGACGTTGCGGTGATGCGGAAGAACGGTCTCGCCCGTGGCGGCTCGCTGGACAACGCCGTGGTGGTGGGCAAGCGCTCTGTCCTCAACGACAGCCTGCGCTTCCAGGACGAATTCGTCCGGCACAAGATGCTCGACCTGGTCGGCGACCTCTGGCTCCTCGGGCGTCCGCTCGAGGGTCACGTCACCGCGCACAACGGAGGCCACGCGCTCAATCACGAGCTGGTGGCCGCCGTGAGGACCGCCTTCGCCACCGAGCGGCGCCAGCGCGTCGTGCGGACCCAGGTCAAGGCGGTGGGCAGCCTGGCCGACCGGCTCGAGCAGCTCGTGCCGGGTGGCTTGTCGTCACAGCCTGGTATCGCCGCCCTCTAGTTGCTCCCGGCCGCCCGGACTTCTCCGGGCTCTTGAACCCCCCGGACGCTATAATGTCGTACCCGTGGGGACTCTCCAGCGGTGAGCCGGACTAGAATGAGCGTGATCGCCGTGATCGCCCTGGCCATGGTGTCTCTGGTGATCCCACCAGCCCAGGCCGACAACGAGCTTCGCATCAGCAATCTCTCCGTGTTCCTGAACGACTACGACGTCACCGTGCAAGGCGTGCTCCTGGGCGCCGTGCCCTCCTCCCTTACGGAGAGCCTCCAGAGCGGGGTGCCCGTCCACGTGCGGTTCGTGGTGGAGCTCTGGCAGCAGCGCTTCCGTGACAAGCTCCTGCAGACGCGCATCATCGAGCGCCAGCTGACGTACAACCCCGCGACCAAGGAATACAAGGTCGTGTCGCTGAACGGCGAAGACCGCGAGGCGTACGTGACCAAGCAGCTTCGCGACGCGCAACGGGTGCTGTCCGAGCTGCGCGCGGGCAAGATCGCCCCCGACGCCGCCCTCGACCCGCACGAGCTCTACTTCGTGCGCCTCCGCGCCGCCGTTTCGCTGAACGGGGTCAACACGTGGCTCGCCCGCTACAGCGGCGAGGCGGCCGAGACCGACTGGGTGCAGTCGCCG
>DASYQB010000020.1:0-7862 GCA_036005985.1 Candidatus Methylomirabilota bacterium
CCGCGCTCAAGGCCCTGATCCAGGAGGCGCTGACCGGCAACTACAACGTGCGCATCGCGGCCGCCCGGGTGCAGCAGGCGCGCGCCCAGGCGGCGGGCGCGAAGTCGCCCTTCTACCCGCAGCTCGGCTATCAGGCGACAGCCGTGCAATCGAAAGGACTGGCGAATATCCTCGGCCTCTCCTCGACGGACTCGTCGGCGGTGTCGACCCTCTACCTTGGCGGCGCCTCCATGAGCTGGGAGATCGACCTGTGGGGGAAGATCCGCCGCTCGAGCGAAGCGGCCAATGCCCAGCTCCTCGCCTCCGAGGAGGGACGCCGCGCCGTGCTCCTGAGCCTGGTGAGCGATGTGGCGCAGGCCTATTTCGAGCTGCTCGAGCTGGACGCCCGGCTCGCCATCGCGAATTCTTCGACGGACGCCTACCAGGGCACCTTCAAGCTCTTCCAGGATCGGCTGGAGTTCGGGGTCGCCTCGCAGCTGCAGACGGCACGGGCGGAAGGCAACCTCGCCCAAGCCTCCGCCACCGTCCCGGAGATCCAGAGCCAGATCGCGGCCAAGGAGAATCAGATCAGCACCCTCCTCGGTCGCAATCCCGGGCCTATCCCTCGTGGCCGGCCGTTATTCGATCAGGAGGTGACGCCCAGCGTTCCCGCCGGGTTGCCCTCCGCCCTGCTCGAGCGGCGCCCGGATCTCCGTCGTGTCGAGCAGGAGCTGGTGGCTGCCAATGCCCAGATCGGAGCGGCCAAGGCGCTCTTCTTTCCCCAGCTCTCCCTCACCGGTCTTCTCGGGAAGGCGAGCCCCGAGCTGTCCGCGCTCACCGCGGGCACCTCCACCATCTGGCAGGCGGGCGGCATGATCGCGGGGCCCATTTTCCAGGGGGGCAGGATATATCAGAACTTCAAGGCCACGGAAGCCGCCGCGGAAGAGGCGAAGTGGAAGTACGAGCAGGCGGTGATCCAGGCCTTCCAAGAAGTGTCCACGAGCCTGGCCGCCCTGGAAAAGCTCGCGGGGGCGGAGACGGACCAGGCACGCTCCGTGAGAGCGCTCGAGAAGTCCGTCCAGATCTCCAACGACCGTTATCTCTATGGGCTCTCCAGCTATTTCGAGATTCTCGAGTCGCAGCAGCGGCTGTACCCCGCCCAGTACACGCAGGCGCAGATCCGTCTCAACCGGCTCCTCGCCTACGTGCAGCTCTACAAGGCGCTCGGGGGAGGCTGGAACCTCAAGGTCCCGCAGGAGCCGCCCGCCACGGCGGCCGCCACGGGGAGTGCGCCCTGCACCGAGAAGTGTTGAGAGGCTGAGGTTGCTGGAGCTGGGCCGGGACATCACCGGCGAATTCGATTCCGCCGAATCGCGTGAATGGCTGTGCACCAACGGGATCGGCGGCTTCGCCTCCGGCACGATTGCCGGCTCGCTGGCCCGCCGCTACCACGGTCTCCTCGTGGCGGCTCTCGCTCCACCCCTCGGCCGCACCCTGGTCGCGACCAAGCTCGAGGAAGTGGTGAGCCACGGCGGCGCCACCTGGGAGCTCGGAGCGAACCGCTGGCAGAGTGGGTCCATCGCACCGGAAGGCCATCGCTTCATCGAGCGCTTCCGTCTGGAAGGCGACGTGCCGGTCTGGGCCTATGCCTGCGCCGATGCCCTTCTCGAGAAGCGCGTGTGGATGGAGCAGGGGGCCAACACCACGTATGTCCAGTACCGCCTGCTCCGGGCTCTCGAGCCCGCCGCGCTCGTCATCAAGGCGCTCGTCAACTACCGCGACTACCACTCCACCACGCGGGCCGACGGCTGGAGCATGCGCGTGGAGGCGACGCCCCATGGGCTCGTGGTGACGGCTTTCGACGGGGCGCGGCCTCTCCGGGTCCTCGCGGCGGCCGCCACCGCGGAGCCCGCCCACGACTGGTATCGAGGCTTCGAGCTCCGGCGCGAGACGGAGCGCGGGCTCGATCACTACGACGACCATCTGCACGCGGGCACCTTCCACGCCACGCTAGGGCAGGGAGAATCGCTCACCATCGTCCTCTCCACCGAGGCCGAGCCGTCTCTCGACGGCGGATCGGCCGGACCAGACGGGGAAGGCCACGCGACAGAGATACTGGCACGCTGGGAGAAGGCGCAGCCCGAAGCCCCGCGTGCGCCCGCCTGGGTGAGGCAGCTAATCGTCGCGGCGAGCCAGTTCGTCGTGAAGCGGCCGCTCCCGGACGTGCCGGATGGGCTTTCCGTCATCGCGGGCTATCCGTGGTTCGCGGACTGGGGACGCGACACCATGATCTCGCTCCCGGGACTCGCCCTCGTCACCGGGCGTCCCGAGGTGGCGGGACGCGTGCTCGCCACCTTCGCGCGCTACGTCGACCGGGGCATGCTGCCCAATCGTTTTCCCGATGGCGTGCAGGCGCCCGAGTACAACAGCGTGGACGCGGCCCTCTGGTACGTGGAGGCCGTCCGCGCTTATCACGCGGCGACCGGCGACGATGCCCGCCTCGCCCGGCTCTACCCGGCGCTCACCGATATCATCGGCTGGTACCGGAAGGGCACGCGCTACGGGATCGGGCAGGACGAGACGGACGGGCTCCTCCGCTCCGGGGAAGCGGGAGTGCAGCTGACCTGGATGGATGCGCGGGTGGGAGATCGGGTGGTGACGCCGCGCACCGGCAAAGCCGTCGAGATCAACGCGCTCTGGCACAACGCGCTCTGGGCCATGGCCGGCTTCGCGCACGCGCTCGGCGGCCCGGCCGGCGAGTGGCAGGCCGAGGCCGCTCGCGTGGCCAGCGGCTTCGACCGATTCTGGAACGCGGCGGAGCACTGCTGTTTCGACGTCCTCGACACCCCATCGGGCGACGATCCGTCGATCAGGCCGAACCAGATCTTCGCCGTCTCGCTCGCCGCGAGCCCGCTCCCGCCGGCGCGCCAGCGCGGCGTCGTCGAGATCTGCGCGCGGCGCCTGCTCACGTCCTTCGGCCTGCGCACCCTCGATCCGCGCCATCCCGACTACAGCGGGCGCTACCACGGAGGCCCGCGGGAGCGCGACAGCACCTATCACCAGGGGACGGTGTGGGGCTGGCTGCTCGGTCCCTTCGCCCTCGCGTACTTCAAGGTGTACGGCGACGCCGACCAGGCGCGTGCCCTTCTCGATCCCCTGGGACTCGATCTGGCCGCCTATTGTGTCGGCACCCTCGGCGAGATCTTCGAGGGTGATCCGCCTCACCGGCCTGGAGGTTGTCCCGCGCAGGCCTGGAGCGTGGCCGAGACGCTGCGTGCCTGGACTGAACTCGTGGGTAGCCGGCCGGGGCAGGCGAGGTAAGATCGCGCCATGGTCGCGGCACATCGCTCTCCGCATCATGGCCAAGGCGTCCTCCTGTCCATGAGGCGAACCCTCGTCTCAGGTGGTGGTGCCTAAGTGGCAATGATTCCAGAGCAACAGCGCCTCCTCGAGGCCGGGGCGAAAACCGCCCACTGGCGGCGCTGGGGACCGTATCTCTCCGCACGCCAGTGGGGCACGGTTCGCGAGGACTACAGCCCCTACGGAACGGCCTGGGACTATTTTCCCCACGATCACGCCCGCTCGCGCGCCTACCGCTGGGGCGAGGACGGGATCGGCGGCATCTCCGACAACCACCAGCGGCTCTGTCTTGCCCTCGCCCTCTGGAACGGACGCGATCCGATTCTCAAGGAGCGGCTCTTCGGCCTGACGGGACCCCAGGGCAATCACGGCGAGGACGTGAAGGAGTATTACTTCTACCTCGACTCCACCCCGACCCACTCCTACATGAAGTTTCTCTACAAGTATCCGCAGGCCGCCTTCCCCTATCAGTTGCTCGTGGAGGAGAATGCGCGGCGGAGCAGGCAGGACCCCGAGTTCGAGTTGGTTGACACCGGCGTCTTCAACGCGAGCCGCTACTTCGACGTCACGGTGGAGTACGCCAAGGCAGGTTTCGACGACGTGCTCGTCCGCATCAGCGTCGTCAACCGCGGCCCCGAGGCGGCCGAGCTCCACCTCCTGCCGACCCTGTGGTTCCGCAATACCTGGGACTGGGACGTGGGCGCGCCCCGCCCGCGCCTGAGTGCACCCGAGGGCGTGGCGGGCGCGGTGACCATAGCCGCCGACCATCCGAGCCTGGGCTTCTATCGGCTCGCCGCGGAGGGCGCGCCCCGCCTCCTCTTCTGCGAGAATGTGACGAATTTCCCCCGCATCTTCGGCGCCACCGCGACCACCTCCTTCCCGAAGGACGGCATCAACGACCACGTGGTGGGAGGACGGGCGGACACGGTGAATCCCCGGAAGGAGGGAACGAAGGCGGCCGCGTACTATCAACTCTCCCTCGCCCCCGGCGAGACGGCCACGGTGAGGCTCCGGCTCTCCGCCTCCGCTCCGGGCGCGGGGCCGGGACCATTCGGGCCGGCCTTCGAGGAGATCATGGGGCTTCGCCTCGGGGAGGCGGACGAGTTCTACCGTCTCGTCATCCCGGGCAAGCTGTCCAGCGCGGGTCGCCTCGTGATGCGCCAGGCCCTCGCGGGCATGCTGTGGGGCAAGCAGTTCTATCATTACGACCTCAAGCGCTGGCTCAGCGGCGATCCGACCCAGCCGCCTCCGCCACCGGAGCGGCAGTACGGCCGGAACTCCGAGTGGACGCACCTCTACAACGAAGACGTCATATCAATGCCGGACAAGTGGGAGTATCCGTGGTACGCGGCGTGGGACTTCGCCTTCCACATGATCCCCCTCGCCATCGTGGATCCCGAGTCCGCCAAGAGCCAGCTCATCCTCCTCCTGCGCGAGTGGTACATGCATCCGAACGGCCAGATTCCCGCCTACGAGTGGGCGCTCGGCGACGTCAACCCGCCCGTGCAGGCGTGGGCGGCCTGGCGCGTCTACAAGATCGATCGGCGCGTTCGCGGCGTGGCGGACCGCGCCTTTCTGGAAAGGATCTTCCACAAGCACCTGCTCAATTTCACGTGGTGGGTGAACCGCAAGGACCCGGCGGGCCGCAATGTCTTCCAGGGCGGCTTTCTCGGCCTCGATAATATCGGCGTGTTCGACCGCTCGGCCCCGCTGCCCACCGGGGGCTTCATCGAGCAGTCGGACGGCACGAGCTGGATGGGTATGTACTGCCTCAACATGCTCGCCATGGCCCTGGAGCTCGCCCGCGAGGATCCCGCCTACGAGGACGTGGCGAGCAAATTCTTCGAGCACTTCGTGTACATCGCCCACGCCACCCATCACGTGGCGGGGATGGACATGAGCCTGTGGGACGAGACGGACGGCTTCTACTACGACGTGCTCGCCTTGCCCGACGGCCGGCGCGAGCGCCTCAAGGTGCGCTCTCTTGTCGGTCTCATCCCGCTCTATGCCGTGGAGACCCTTGACACGGGAATGACCGAGAACCTGCAGGGCTTCACCCGCCGGGCGCGCTGGTTCATGGAGAACAATCCCGAGTTCCGCGAGCACGTCGCCATCAAGGCCCTCCCCGGAGGCGGCCACCGCTTTCTCCTGTCCATCGTGACCTGCGAACAGCTGCCCCGGGTGCTGCGCTACATGCTCGACGAAGACGAGTTCCTGTCTCCCTATGGCATTCGTTCCCTGTCGCGCTACCACGCGCACCATCCCTACGTGCTCGCGGTGAACGGGGTCGATCATCGGGTGGATTACGAGCCCGCCGAGTCCACCACCGGCATCTTCGGCGGCAACTCCAACTGGCGCGGGCCAGTGTGGTTTCCCGTCAACTATCTCCTCGTGGAGTCCCTGCAGAAGTACCACCATTTCTTCGGCGACGATCTCAAGGTGCCCTGTCCTTCCCGCTCCGATCGGCTGATGAATCTCTGGGAGGTGAGCACGGACATCTCACGCCGGCTCTCCCACATCTTTCTCCCCGGTCCCGACGGCCGGCGCCCGGTATTCGGGGGCACGGAGATCTTTCAGCACGATCCGCACTGGAAGGAGCTCCTGCTCTTCTACGAGTACTTTCACGGCGACAACGGGGCGGGCATGGGCGCCGCCCACCAGACGGGCTGGACGGGCATCGTGGCCAAGCTCCTCCAGCAGAGTGGCGAGAAGCCATGATCCTCGCAGGTGACGTGGGAGGGACCAAGACCGTCCTCGCCGTGCTCGATCCGGGCGCGGCCACCGCGGCGGGCCCGGGGGTCGTGCGCGAGGCCACGCTGCCCAGCCGTGAGATCGACAGTCTCGAAAGCGCGGTGGAGGCCTTTCTCCTCGGCGCGCCGCGGCTCACCGTGAGCGCCGCCTGTGTGGGCGTGGCGGGGCCGGTGATCGACGGCCGCTGCGTCGCGACCAATCTGCCGTGGGAGATCCACGAGCGCCGGATCGCCGCTGCCGCCCACGCGCCCACCCGGCTCGTGAATGATCTCGAGGCGGCCGCCCACGGTGTGCTCACCCTCGCCCCGGACAAGTTCCTCACCCTCCAGGAAGGCGCCCCCAAGCCCGGGGCCAACATGGCCCTCATCGCCGCGGGCACGGGACTGGGCCAGGCGCTCATGGTCGCGCAGGGGGAGGAGTATCGGGTGGTGCCGTCCGAAGGCGGCCATGCGGACTTCGCCCCCAAGGACGAGACCCAGATCGATCTCCTCCGCTTCCTCCGTGCGGAGTTCGGGCACGTGAGCTGGGAGCGCGTCCTGTCAGGGCCGGGACTCCACAGCGTCTATACGTTCCTCCAGATGCGGGCGGGACACGCCGCGCCGGAATGGCTGCGCGCCCGCTTGCAGCGTGAAGATCCCGGCGCGGTGGTGGGGGAGGTGGGACTGGCCGGCCGCGATCCCGTGTGCGTAAACGCCCTCGATCTCTTCGTTACGATCTACGGCGCCCAGGCGGGCAATCTCGCCCTCGAGGGACTTACCCTCGGCGGCCTCATCGTGGGCGGCGGCATCGCTCCGAAGATCCAGCCCAAGCTCAGCGATGGCCGCTTCATGGAGGCGTTCCGGGCCAAGGGACGGCTCGACACCCTCCTCGCCTCCGTGCCCGTCCGCGTGGCTCTCGACCCGCGCGCTCCGCTGTGGGGCGCCGCGCATCTCGCCGCGCTCATGCCCGTGTCGTGAGCACCGTCCGCCTCCTGCTTGACACCCCGCTCGCCGCGTCCCTAGACTGCGAGACGAGACCCCTGTCGCGGCTCTCGACGGTGAAGGCGTATGTGGTCGATTGGCTCCGAGCAGATGACGCGGACGTGCTGGAAGAGCTGGCGGATTCGAACAGGTCACGGCTTTACCACGCGCGGGTGGCGCTCCGGGAAGAGGCGACCCGGCAGTGGAGCAAAGGTGTGAACGGAGGAGGCCGATGAACTGCCGGGAGACCATCGCCGTGATCGCGGAACTCCTCGAGCAGAGCCCGAGTCCCGCATGAGCGCACCCGGCCTCCGGCCGGCCCCGCCCTGCGCCTTCGTCATCTTCGGCGCCGCGGGAGACCTGACCAAGCGCAAGCTCGTGCCCGCGCTGTACAACCTCAAGGCCTCCGGTCTTCTCCCGCGTCAGCTCGCCATCGTGGGGGTGACGCGCAAGGAAAAGAGCCACGAGCAGTTTCGCGAGGAGCAGTCGAAGGACATCCACGAGTTCGCCACCCAGCCGGTGGACGAGGCGCTGTGGGCCGAGGTGCGCCCTGCCCTCTACTACCAGGCGGGCGAATTCACGAACCCTCAGACGTACACCAAGCTCAAGACGCTCCTCGACGAAGCGGCCAAGACCCATCACACCATGGGCAATGTCCTCTTCTACCTCGCCACCCCGCCCGAGTTCTTTGGCGAGATCGTCAAGCGGCTGGGGGAGGCCGGGCTCGTCCGGCGCGGGGAGACGGGTTGGCGCCGGGTGGTCATCGAGAAGCCCTTCGGGCGCGATCTGGACTCGGCGCGCGAGCTCAACACG
>DASYQB010000021.1:0-2538 GCA_036005985.1 Candidatus Methylomirabilota bacterium
CTCGGATGTGACATCGGGGACGTTCATGACCCGCCGTTCGAGGAGTGCTCGTCCCACGAGCCGGTCATCGGCGGCTCGGCGCGGGAACCAACGGCGGTATGCTGCGAGGGCATCCGGGCTGAAGTTGTGTTGCGCGCCAAAATGCACGATCTCGCCGTCAAAGCGCAGCACGTTACTGAACACCCCATCACACAACCGGACGGCATTTCTCACGATCGCGTCGAATACCGGTTGCACGTCGCTCGGTGAGGTGGAGATGACCCGCAGAATCTCTGCCGTCGCGGTCCGCTGCTCTCGGGCCTCTGCCTCTCGCTTCTGCGCCTCCGCCTCCCGCTGCAGCGCCTCCGCCAGGCGCTTCTCAAGGTCGCGGACCCTAGAGTCCGCGTTCTTCCTGGCTTCGGCCTTAGGCTTCCCGGGCTTTGCCCCCCGACGCATCGGCCCTCTCCTTGCCTTTCACAGGTGTGACAGCTGCGCTGCAATCGAGGGCAGGCTAGGAGAAGACGCGCCCGAAGGCAAGTGGGCAAGCTGGGCACTCGAAGATGCGGGCGCGCGCCCCCGGGCCTTGGGGTGAGTTGACCCAGGCCTGCGCGGGGCTCGCCGGCGCTGGGGGAGCCCACCAGGGACGCACTCGGGGAGCACGCCACAGGCCGTCGCCAGCACCGCGGCAGCGACCGAAAGGCGGTCCAGAGCTACTCTCGTTAGGCATCTCCTCCGGCTTCCAAGATAGAAGTATGTAGGCGGACTACCCAGGTGTCTGGCAGCTGTCGAAGTCAACACCCCTACTTGTTTGCGCGCGTCAGTACGGGCAGCACCTCGCGACCGAAGAGCTCCACGGTGCTCACGGGGTCGGCGGCGAGACTCACCGTGAACATGAGCTGGGTCGCCCCCGCCGCCTCGGCGGTCCGCACCTGCGCGACGCAGTCGTCGGGTGTCCCCGCGATGGCCAGCCGCTCACGAAGATAGTCGAAGAGCCCGAGCCGCTTCACCAGCCCGGGGTCCATCTCCCGCTGGCGCGTGGTGTAGGTCGCGCGGAGCTCCCTCACCGCAGGCACGAGCTCGGCGGGAACGCCGCGCCCCTCGGGGTCGGGGCCCAGGATGTACGCGGTCACGAAGCCGAGAATATTGCCGAGTTTCTCGAAGGCCGCCGTGCGCTGGGCGCTCACGTCGAGGCACGCGATGGACCACACGTCGACGTCCTGCATCGACCGCCCCGCCTCCGTGGCTCCGGCCTCCATCAGCTCTCGCGCTCGCCGCACGTGCTCGCGCCCGAGGCCGTAGTTCACGAACGCGCCGTCGGCCGCCGCGCCCGCCGCGCGAAGCGCTCCCGGTCCCGACGCGGCGGCATAGACGGGAACGCGGCGGCGCACCCACGGGAGATGCGTAGGAGCGCCGCGCCACGACGCCGGCTCGCCTCCGAGGACCGTTCTGAGAAACCCGATGCCGTCGCGCAGCGCCTCCGCCCCCATGGGAGCGCCGCCCACGTTGGCGATCCCGCTGTGCCCCGCCCCGATGCCTAGAACCGTGCGGCCATGCGCAGCCACGTCTACCGAGGCGGCGGCCGAGGCGGTGATGGAGGGGTGACGGGTCACCAGGTTGGTGACACAGGTGGCGAGGCAGACGCGCGAGGTGGCGGAGGCGGCGAGGGTCATGGCGACCCAGGGATCCATGGCGTTGCCGGGCGTGTCGGCAATCCCGACCATGTCGAAGCCCAGCTCTTCCCCGAGGCGCGCCATGCGCGTGGTGTACTCGGGCGTGTAGGGCCAGAAGAAGAAGCCGAAGCGCATGCGAAGGCAGTCAGGGCTTGGCGGGCGGATAGTCGCGCGTGTAGGCGGGGCTCTTCAGGAACTCCTCTGGCTTGTAGGTCCAGAATTGCGAAACCAGAGGATAGGTGTGGATGACGGAGTTGACGAGCTTGCCTCCCGACTTCTCCACCCGAACGATGTACACGTTCTCCGTGGGGTTCCCGTACTCGTCGAGCTTGATGGGGCCGCGAGGATCCGGCACCGTCTCGATGGCGCGGCGGATGGCCGCCACGAATTTCTCCCGATCCTCGACCTGTCCGTTCAGGGACTGCGCGGCGTCGGCGATCCAGCGCCCCGAGCTGTACATGACGGCGTTGAAGTAGGCCGGGGTCCGGCCGAGCTTGGCCACGGCCAGCTTCATGAAGACCTGGTTGGCGGGATTCTGGAGGGTGGGGCTCCACAGGAGCGAGCCCACGATGCCCATCGCCTCGTCGCCCATGCCGCGCAATGCGCTCTCGTCGGTCATCACCCCGGTGCCGATGAGCGGCGCCTTCCCCTTGAGACCCGATTCCCCGTACTGCTTGACGAAGCGTACCGCCTGCCCGGCCACGAACACGGCGCACACTGCGTCGACGTCCGTCTGGACCTGGGAGAGATACGGCGCGAAGTCCAGAGCATTGAGAGGCACCCAGAGCTTCTGCACGACCTTGCCTCCGCCATCCTCGAACACACGCTGGAACCCGCCGATCTCCTCGTGGCCGAAGCCATTGTCCATGGCGATGGCGGCCACCCGGCG
>DASYQB010000022.1:0-5603 GCA_036005985.1 Candidatus Methylomirabilota bacterium
GGAGTCGGAAGTGGCCGGAGCGCCTCACTCCCACCGCCGCTCCCAGAAAGACGATCCATACGAAGAGGAGGCGCGCGATCTCGTCGTACCACGTGAAAGTGCTGCGCAGCACGTACCGCGAAAACACGCCGAGGAAAACGTCCGCGCAGAGGACCACCATCATAACGAGGAGGAGGCCCTCGACGCAGTTGGCGGCGGCGCGGAGGAGCACCGGCTATTTGCCGGCGGCCTGGATCGCTCCGTTCAGCTTGGTCATGAACTCCTTGCCCACCTTGCTCTCCACGGTGTCATAGGCGGGCTTCATGAGCCCCTGGAACTGCTTGATGTCCTTCACCTCGTTGATCTGCACGCCCGCCTTCCGCATGATGTCGAGGTCGAGCTTCTCGCGCTCGACTTCGATCTTCCGGTGCGCCACGCAGGTTTCTTTCATGGAATCGTCCACGGCCTTTTGCAGGTCGGGGGCGAGTCCCTGGTAGCGCTTCATGTTCATGAACCACACGATCGGCGGGTAGGAATGGCGGGTCATCGAGTAGAACTTGGTCACCTCGTGGAACTTGTCCGCGGTGAGCGAAAACGACGGCAGCTCCATGCCGTCGATGGTGCCCTGCTTCATCGCGAGATAGACCTCGACGTACGGCATGGGCACAGGGTTGGCCCCCATCGCCTTCATCATCGCGATGTAGGTCGGCGACTCCTGCACCCGGATGGTCTGTCCCTTCATGTCCTCAGGGGTGGTGATCGGCCGCTTGTTGGACATCATGTTCCGGAAGCCCCAGCCGCCGCCGAAGCAGAAGGCCTTGACGCCCTTGGAATCCATCTTCTTCAGGAGCTCCTGGCCGAAGGGTCCGTCCATGACCTTCCACACCTGCTCGCGGGAGGCCCAGAGGAATGGCAGGTCGAGGGCCTGATACGTGGGCTCGAACATGCCGCCGATGGGCGCGCTGCCGATGGCCACGATGTCGATGGTGCCGAGCTGGGCGCCTTCAAGGTGCGCGGCTTCGCCCTTGGCGATCGAGTTGTTGATGTGCAGCTCGATCTTGATGCGGCCCTTGCTCTTCTCCTGAAGCGTCTTGTCGAGAGCGATCATGGCGTCGTTCAGCGGGCTGGTTACCCCCACGGCCGTGCCCGCCTTCAGCACGATAGGCGCCGCCTGAGCCCACGCGGACTGGGACCACGAGGGACAGGCCACAACCACGGTTGCCACGAGGGCGGCGGCGACGGTCATGCATCGGCGCATGTCTTTCTCCTTGGGGATGTGCAGAGGGGTCACGGCCGGACGCTCCGGTTGCCGTCTAGTAACACGGCGGCTCCGGCCCGGTCAAGCCGACCGAACACCCCTTACGCGGGTGGACCGCTGGACATCGCGTGTGGCGCGGGGCAGAGTGACGCCGTGAGACTCGAAGGTCAGGTGGCCATCATCACCGGGGGGGCGGCCGGGCTGGGCCTTGCCTACGCTCGTCGCTTCCTCGAAGAGGGTGCGCGGATCCTCATCGCCGACATCGTGGATCCGGCGGCCGCGGCCAAAGAACTCGAGCGCTCCGGCGAGGTCCATGCCGTGCGCACGGACGTGGCGTCTGCATACTCGGTCGAAGCCATGGTGGACGCCGCGGTGAAGCGCTTCGGCCGGGTCGACATCCTCGTCAACAACGCCGCGCTCTTCGCCGGCCTCGCCCCCACCCCCTTCGAGCAGATCGCGGAGGCGGAGTGGGATCGCCTCATGGCCGTGAACGTCAAGGGTGTCTGGCTGTGCTGTCGCGCCGTGGCGCCCGTGATGAAAGGGCAGCGCTCCGGGCGCATCATCAACATCGCCTCGGCCATCGTCGCCAAGGGCACGCCGCTCCTCATGCACTACGTCGCCTCCAAGGGCGCGGTGATCGCCATGACGCGCGTGCTCGCGCGCGAGCTCGGCGAGCACGGCATCGCCGTGAACGCTCTCGCCCCGGGGCTGATCATGAGCGACACGGCCCGCGCCAACCCGGACCTCACGGGCTTCCAGGCGCCGCAGGTCATCGCCTCGCGGGCTTTCCGGCGGGAGGCGGTGGCCGACGACGTGGTGGGAGCCGCGGTCTTTCTCGCCTCGGCGGACAGCGCCTTCATCACCGGGCAGACTCTGATCGTCGACGGCGGCTCCGTGTTCCTCTAGTCCCTCGCCGTGCTAGGACCTCCCCTCACCCTGCCCTCTCCCCCTCCGGGGGCGAGGGACTGAAGCCCCTCTCCCTCACCGAGGGAGAGGGCCGGGGTGAGGGTGCGACCTAGTCGATACCCAGAGTAGCGACGCGTTCGCCGGAGGCCACCGCTGCAAAGGTCGTGGAGCGAACGAAGTAGCCGTCGCGAGGCGCGGTGATGGTCTCCACGAGGTCGCCGTACACGTCGTGAATCCTCGCCAGCGTGGCGCCTTTCGCCACCCGCACGCCCAGCTCGACATCGGTGGTCAGGAGCCCGCCCCGCCACGCGCGGAGCCCCAGAAAGGTGCTCATCCGCACCGTCGGTATCTTCGGCTCGGCCGCGGCGGGAAGCATGCCCAGGTGGCGCATGGCGTTCAGCACGCAGCGCGTACCCGTCTCCGTCGCTTCTTCCTCCACCCGGCCGCCCTCGCCGATCTCGAAGGTGAAGCAGGGCACGCCGGCGCGCGTCGCCTCGACGCAGAGGATGCCGTCACGCACGTACATGCCCTGATCCGTGGCCATGATCCATCCCGATCCGAAGGCCCGGCCGAGGGCGTCGGCCTTGTCATAGGCGGGCAGCGACGGATGCGGCAGGATGGTGATGGGCACGTAGCGCCCCCCGCGCGTCGGTGTGTGCACGTCGATGGCCGCGTCGCACCCGCGGATCAGCGAGAAAAGCGCGTGGGAAAGCCGCTCCGTGATGGTGCCCGTGGGATCGCCGGGGAACGTGGTCCACGGGTCCATGGGCGCCTGGTCGAGCGGCGTCTTCAGGTAGAGCCCGACGGGCACGCGATGATCCACCTGGAAGGCGAGAGGGTTCTGCACGGGGACGCAGACGAGGCGCCCGGACAGCGCGGTGGCGTTCACCGCGGCGAGCACGCGAGTGGCGATGGTCACCCCGTTGGCCTCGTCGCCGTGGATGGCCGCGCCCAGATAGAAGGTCGGCCCCGGCCGGGCCCCGTGCACCAGGGCCACGGGCAGCTTCACGCGCGAGCCGTCCGGCAGCTCGGTCAGCTCGATGGTGGAGCGAGCACGCGTACCCGGCGGCACCTCGATACCCGCGATGCGCCATTCCCCAGGCATCACTCGGCTCCGGGCGCCAGCATATCGAGCACGGCGCCGGCGTGGACCGCGGCAACTTCGAGCAGATCCGCCGTCTCGATGTATTCGTCCGGCCCACCCATGTTGTGCACGGCGGGGCCGTACACCACGGTGGGAATGCCGGCCCGGCGGAAGAATCTCCCGTCCGTGTAGCCCAGCCTCACCACGGGCAAAACCTTCCGGCGATTGAGCTGCCTGGCGTTGGTGAGCACGTGCTTCACGAGAGTAGCCTCCGGCGGGGTGACGTACGGATCGCACTGGTTGAACACCTCGACCTCGACTTTGCCGCGCGAGGCCTGCTTGATGCGCCGTCGCGCCTCGCTCTCGACGGCCGCCGTGGTCAATCCCGGCGGCACGCGAAAGTCCACCTCGGCCATGGCGGAGGCCGGAATGAGATTCACCTGGCCCCCGCCTTCGAGAGTCCCCACGCTCAGTGCGACGGTGTCGGCGAGGCGACCGGTGCCCCGCCCCCACCGGCGCTCCGCCGCCCCACGCTGACCTGCGATGACCCCGGCCACTGCCTTCTCCGCCCGCGCGCGCCGGCCATGCATGGGCTCGAGGGCGGCCAGCGCTCCCCGCACCGCCGCCACCGCGCTGGTGCCCTGCTGATAGGCGGCGTGACCCGACACGCCGCGCGCGCGCAGGCGCAGCCACAGCACGCCCTTCTCGCCGATGCCCGCCGACCACGTCCCCGAGGATTCACCGATGAGGCAGGCGTCACCGCGCACGGCAGGGACATTGGCGAGAAGCCACTGCGTGCCCCAGGCGCCGCCCGTCTCCTCGTCGGAGGCGAAAGCCAGCGTCAGCCTGCCTGCGAACTGGATATCGAGCTCGCGAGCCAGCGAGGCGATGGTGAGCGCCACCGCGAGGCCGGCCTTCATATCCCCGGCCCCGCGCCCCCAGATGCGGCCGTCCTCGATGGCGCCGGAGAACGGGGGCCGCGTCCAGCCCTGCCCCGCGGGAAACTCGTCGAGGTGACCGGAGAGGACCACGTTTGGTCCTGCGCCCGATCCCATGGTGGACACCAGATTGGGGCGGCCGGCCATGGGCTCATGCCATTCCACGGCAATGCCCTGGTCGGTGAGGTGGTCGCGGATGAATGACGCGAGCTTGCCCGTGTCGCCGGGCGGATTCTCGCTGGGAATCTGGACGAGGCGCGAGCAGAGATCGAAGAGCTCGGCCGGCCGCTTTCTCAACTCGTTGATGAGCCGGGATTTCAGCATGATCGCCTTTCAGGGGGAAGCGGGCGGCGCCGTGGGCAGATCGTAGCCGGCGAGGCAGCGCTCGACCATGGCGCGCGCCGCGCCGAAGTCGAAGGCGCGATAGGCGCGCACCGCCGTGGTCTGCGCCCGCGCCCCCGCATAGAAGAGCTCGTACTGCTGATGTCGCCCCGCGAACTCCGAGCCGACAATGTCCCACGCCAGCTTGTAGAGCTTGGTACGCTCCACCGACTTGAGCCCCGGCGAGCGGACATAGCGTTCGAGGTCGGCCGCGATCTCCGGGTTGAGATAGTCCTTGTAGGAGGAGGGCACCTGCAGCACTCCCCCGCCCGCCAGCTCCCGAAGATACGTGAGCATGGTCTGGTGATACGTGGCCTGGAGCCAGTTGTTGGCGTAGAGGTACTTCGCGCTGGGGTAGACGAACCCGCGCGGATCGTGCACGCACTCGGCCTCGGAGGCGAGGACCAGCCCCTCGGACATCGCGCAGTAGCTCGCGAGCTCGCCCAGCATGGTCACCGTGTGCGGCGTCTTGTCCACCCCGATAGCTTCGGCGATGCGGAGGGCCACTCCGGCCAGGAACTGGGCCTTGCTCGCGAAGCGCACCTGCGCCTGGAAATTGCCGAGCACGTGCGCGGGCGTCTCGTAGAACTGCGCCCGGGTGAGCCTCACGTCCTTGTACACGAACACGCGCTCCCAGGGCACGAAGACCCGGTCGAAGATCACCAGGGCATCGGTCTCGTCGTAGCGGGAGGAGAGCGGATAGTCGAAGACGCTGGTGGCGCCTTCCGCATAGGGCCGCCGGACGATCAGCCGGAGGCCCGGGGCGGCCACGGGCACCGCGATGGAGATCGCGTAGTTCTCGTCGCCCGGGACGAGGGGGCCGATGCAGCTCATGAACATCTCGTTGGCGATGGCGCCACCCGTGCCGAGCATCTGGGCGCCGCTGACCACGATGCCGTCGCTGCGCTCCTCGACCACGCCCGCGTAGAGCTGCGGGTCCTCCTGCTGATGGGCGGGTCGGGAGCGGTCGATCTGGGGCGGGATGATGACATAGGCGGCGTAGAGATCCTCGTCCCGCAGCCAGCCATGGTAGCGCACGATGTTGTCGGCGAAGCGC
>DASYQB010000023.1:0-11751 GCA_036005985.1 Candidatus Methylomirabilota bacterium
CTTCGCGTCGGCCACCACGGTGTCGCCGTCCTTGAACACACCCTCGAGGAGCTTGAGGGCGAGGGGATCCTGGACCAGACGCTGGATGGTGCGCTTGAGCGGCCGGGCGCCGTAGACCGGGTCGTAGCCTTCCCGGGCGAGGAGCCCCTCGGCCGCTGGGGTCAGGGTGAGGGTGATGCGCTTGTCGGCGAGACGCTTCATCAGATGGGCGATCTGGATGGAGACGATCCGCCCGATCTCCTCGCGGCCCAGCGGCTTGAACACCACGATCTCGTCGATGCGGTTCAGGAACTCCGGCCGGAGGGACTGCCGCAGGACGTTCATGATCTCCGTGCGCAGGCGCTTGGCGTCCTGCTCTTCGCCGAAGAGGTGGCTGCCCAAGTTCGAGGTCATGATGATCACGGTGTTCCGGAAGTCCACTGTGCGGCCGTGACCGTCGGTGAGGCGGCCGTCGTCCAGGAGCTGGAGGAGCACGTTGAACACGTCGCCGTGCGCCTTCTCGATCTCGTCGAAGAGCACGACCGAGTACGGGCGCCGCCGCACTGCCTCCGTGAGCTGGCCGCCCTCGTCGTAGCCGACATAGCCCGGGGGCGCCCCGATGAGGCGCGACACCGTGTGCTTCTCCATGTACTCGGACATGTCGATGCGGATCATGGCGCGCTCGTCGTCGAAGAGAAACTCCGCGAGGGCCCGCGCCAGCTCCGTCTTGCCTACCCCGGTGGGGCCGAGGAAGAGGAAAGAGCCGATGGGGCGATTCGGGTCGGAGAGCCCGGAGCGGGCACGGCGCACGGCATTGGCGACGGCGATGATGGCTTCGGATTGACCCACCACGCGGCGGGTGAGCCGGTCCTCCATCTGGACGAGCTTCTGGACTTCGGCCTCCATGAGGCGTGTCACCGGGATGCCCGTCCACTTGGCCACCGTCTCGGCGACGTCCTCTTCGTCCACCTCTTCCTTCAGCATGCGCTGGCTCTTCTGAAGCTCCGCGAGCTTCGCGTTCTCTGTCTCGAGCTTGCGGTCCAGCTCGATCAGCGTCCCGTACTGGAGCTTGGAGGCCTTCTCGAGATCGCCGCGGCGCTTGGCGTCCTCGATGGCGGCCCGCGCGGACTCCGTCTCTTCCTTGATCTTACTGATGGCCATTATGGCCGCCTTCTCCGCCTGCCAGTGCTTCCGGAGTGCCTCGGACTTGGTCTTAAGCTCAGCCAGCTCGGCGTCGAGCCGGGCCAGGCGCTCCTTGGATACCGCGTCGGACTCCCGGGCCATCGAGACCCGCTCGATGCCGAGCTGCATCATGCGCCGCTCGATCTCGTCGATCTCGGCGGGGAGGGAATCGATCTCGATGCGGAGTCGCGAAGAAGCTTCGTCGATCAGATCGATGGCCTTGTCGGGCAGGAAGCGGTCGGCGATGTAGCGGTGGGAGAGCACGGCCGCCGCCACCAGCGCGGCGTCCTTGATCTTGACCTTGTGGTGGACCTCGTACTTCTCCTTGAGGCCGCGGAGAATCGCGATGGTGTCCTCCACCGAGGGCTCCTTGACCATCACGGGCTGGAAGCGCCGCTCCAGGGCCGGGTCCTTCTCGATGTGCTTGCGGTACTCGTCGAGGGTGGTCGCCCCCACGCAGCGGAGCTCCCCCCGGGCGAGGGCGGGCTTGAGCATGTTGGCCGCGTCTACCGCGCCCTCCGCCGCCCCCGCGCCCACCAGGGTGTGGAGCTCGTCGATGAAGCAGATGATCTCCCCTTCGCTCTCCGTGATCTCGCGCAGCACCGCCTTGAGACGGTCCTCGAACTCGCCGCGATACTTGGAGCCCGCCACCATGGCCCCGATGTCGATGGCGAGGAGGCGCTTGCCCTTGAGCCCTTCGGGCACGTCACCGCCCACGATGCGCTGGGCGAGGCCTTCCACGATGGCCGTCTTGCCCACGCCCGGCTCGCCGATGAGCACAGGGTTGTTCTTGGTGCGCCGGGACAGGACCTGGACGACGCGGCGAATCTCCCCGTCCCGTCCGATGACGGGATCGAGCTTGCCCTTGCGCGCGAGGTCGGTCAGGTCCTTGGCGTAGCGCTGGAGGGCCTGGTACTTCTCCTCCGGATTGGCGTCGGTGACGCGCTGCGAGCCTCGTACGTCGACGAGGGCCTTGTAGATCGCCTCCGGCGTCACCCCGGCCTTGGCGAGAATGCGCCCCGCCTCGCCCGACTTGTCCTGGGCAATGCCGATGAGGAGATGCTCGGTGGAGCAGTACTCGTCCTTCAGTCGCTGCGCTTCTTCCCACGCGCGGTTGAGCGCGGCTTCGAGGCGATCTGACGCGTACTGCCGTCCACCGCCCTTCACCTTGGGCAGCCTGTCCATCGCGGTCTGGAGCTCCCGATCGAGCGTCTCCGTCCGCGCGCCGAGCTTGCCGAGGAGCGGACCGACCACGCCTTCCTGCTGCCGGAGGAGGGCCTGGAGCAGGTGCTCGGGCTCGATCGCTTGATGGCTGCCCTCGACGGCAAGCGACTGGGCGGCCTGCACGGCTTCCTGTGCTTTCACGGTGAACTTGTCGAACTTCATGACGTCCTCTCTGTTCTCATATTCTTGAGCTCCTGGTAGAGCTCGCGCTCCCTCGGGCTCAGGCCAGAGGGGATGCTCAGCTGCACACGCACGTACTCGTCACCCGCTCCGCCTCCCTTGAGCCGGGGCATGCCGTAGCCCGGGAGCCGGAAGGTGCGCCCCCCCGATGTCTCCGGGGGAATCTTCATCGAAACCTGACCCTTGAGGGTGGGCACGAGGATCTCCGTGCCGAGCGCCGCGTCGAAGGCGGCCACGGGCAGCGTCACGTAGAGATCGTCGCCCTGCCGCTCGTAGCGCGAATCGGGCCGCACGGTGATTTTGAGATAGATGTCACCGCGTCCGCCGCGACCGGTTCCGCCCGCGCCCTCCCCGGCCACGCGAATGCGCGAGCCGGTGTCCACGCCGGCCGGGATCTTGACCTCGAGGTTCCGTCGCCCCTTGGCCCAGCCCCCGCCGTGGCATTGCGGGCAGGGCTTGCGATTGACATGGCCGGCCCCGCCGCAGGTCGGGCACGGCTCGTCCAGCTCCAGGGAGAGGTTCCGGCTGACGCCGGTGAAGGCTTCCGCGAGGGTGAGCTCGATGGCCGTCTCCACATCGCCTCCCCGGTCGGAGACAACACCTCCGCCGAAGTCGCTGAAATCGAACTCCGCTTCGCGGAAGCCGCCGCGGGAGCGTCGCCCACCCGCACCTCCAAGGTCACCGAAGATGGTGCGGAAGAAATCCGAGAAGCCCTCGCCTCCGCCCTCGAACCGGACTCCACCCTGCCCGAATGGCGAGCCGTCCGATGATCCGCGGCCGCCTGCTCCCGCCTCCGCGTAGCGATGCCAGTCGGGACCCAGCGTGTCGTAGCGCTTGCGCTTCTCCGCGTCGCCGAGAACCTCGTAGGCTTCCGCGACCTCCTGGAAGCGCGCCGCGGATTCCTTGCCCTTGGCTACGTCGGGATGGTGCTTGCGCGCCAGCCTCCGATAAGCGGTCTTGATTGCCTTGTCGTCGGCCGTCTTGGGCACGCCGAGGATCTTGTAATAGTCCTTGTAATCCATGTGTTGGGTGGTGGCGGGAAGGTCGTCTCCGACTACCCGCTCAACGTAAGTGTAGCAGACGGATCGGGAGCGGACGGCAGAGGGCCGGAGGCGGGTCTACCTCGGGGTGGGGCGGCGCATGGCCCCAAGCACCCGTCCCTCCGTCAACGGAGCAAGGGAGTTGACGGTGATGGGCGACGTCGAAAATTCGCCGCCGCCGGCCTATCCCTTCGCCACCGTGAAGGCTACGTACAGAGGCTGGGGTCCGCGCTGGAGCAGCATGGTCACCCGGTCGCCCGGCTTGATGCCCTGGGTGGCGCGCTCGAAATCCTGCATCGATCGAATGCGCTGCCGGTTCACCTCGCGCACCACGTCGCCCCGCTGCAGCCCCGCCTCGGCCGCCGCGCTTTCTTCTTCCACCCGCGCCACGATCACGCCGTCCGTGGTGCGAAGGTTGAGCTGCCGCTGAATGTCCGGGGTGATCGGCCGCGTGTCGAGTCCGAGGAGGCTCTTGCCCTTGGCGGGGGGCTCGGCCATGGCCGTTTCCTCGGGCGTCTCGCCCAGCTTGATCTCGAGCGTCTTCTCACCCTTCTCCCGCCACACCTTCACGGGCACACCCTTGCCGGGAGCGGTGGCAGCCACGATCTTCTGCAGGTCCTGCGGCGTGTCCACCCTCTTGCTGTCGAATTCGATGAGCACGTCACCCGAGGTGAGACCGGCCCGGTCGGCGGGGCTATCCTTGACCACGTCGGCGATGAGCACGCCCCGAGGCTCCTTGAGGCCGAAGCCCTTGGCGAGCTCGGGCGTCAGCTCCTGGATCGACACGCCCAGCCAGCCGCGCGTGATCTTCCCCTTGGTGGCGAGCTCCGTGTAAATGCGCCGGGCCATGTTCGAGGGGATGGAGAAGCCGATGCCGACATTGCCCCCGGAGCGGGAGAGGATCGCGCTGTTGATGCCGACGACCTCACCCGACATGTTGACGAGCGGCCCGCCGGAATTCCCGGGGTTGATCGCGGCATCCGTCTGGAGAAAATCGTCGAAGGGCCCCTGGCCGATGGAGCGTCCCTTCGCGCTGATGATCCCCGCCGTCACGGTTTGCTGGAGGCCGAAGGGGGAGCCGATGGCGAGCACCCAGTCGCCCACCTTGACCTTGTCCGAGTCGCCTAGAGTCGCCGACGGATAGGGGCCGCCGCCTTGCAGCCGGAGCACGGCCAGATCGGTACGCTTGTCGAGCCCGACGATCTTCGCCTTGTGCTTCTTGCCCTCTGCCGTCACCACCTCGATATCCGTGGCCCGCTCCACGACATGAGCGTTGGTGAGGGCGATGCCGGAGGGATCCACGATGACGCCCGAGCCCAGGCTCCGCTGCTGCTGCTGGCGCTCCGGCTCTCCCCCGAAGAAGCGGCGCAGGAACTCGTCGCCGAAGAACTCTTCGATGGGCGTCCGCCCGCCGCCTCCGCGCGCGAAGGTGTTGATGTTGACCACCGCGGGACCGACCGCCTCCGCGACCTTGGCGAAGCTTCCCGACGCCACGGGCATCGCGGCAGGCACCACGGGCGGCTGGGCCCCGGGCTGGAGCGGAGTGGTCTGCAGGGGAGGGGTGGCAGGCTGCTGCGGAGGCGCCACGGGCGGCTTCACGAGATCCACCGCGCTGGCGCCCCACGAGCCCAGCCCCACCCCGAGGGCGGCCGCGATCACGAGCATGATGACCAGGGTTCCACGCTTGACGAGAATCATCGCGTCTCCTCCGCCGGATCGCCGGCCAGCAATCGGCGCAGGCGGTCACCTTCGAGTGTCTCCTTCGCCTTGAGCTCCGCGGCCGCGCTCAGCAGCACCGGCTTGCGGTCCGTGATCAAGCCACGTACCCGGTCGTAGATCTTGTCGACGATGGCCCGTGTCTCCGCGTCGATGACCCGCGCCGTCTCGTCGCTGAACTCGCGCTCCTGGGTGATGCCCGCGCCCTTGAGGAAGAGGGCCTGCTGTCCGCCCCCGAACGTCATAGGACCGAGGGTTTCCGACATTCCGTACTGCATGACCATGAGCCGCGCCATCTCCGTGCTGCGCTCGAGGTCGTTGTGGGCGCCCGTCGAGATCTCGCCGTAGACCACTTCCTCGGCCGCCCGTCCCCCCAAGAGGACGGCAATCCTGTCCTCGAGCTCGCTGCGGGTGAGGAGATAGCGGTCTTCCAGAGGCAGTTGGTAGGTAGCGCCGAGCGCGCCCACTCCGCGCGGGATGATCGTCACCTTGTGCACGGGATCGGCCCCGGGCAGAGAAGAGGCGACGAGGGCGTGCCCGATCTCGTGATGGGCCACGATGTCGCGCTCCTTCTCGGAGAGGACCCGGCTCTTGCGCTCGAGGCCGCCGATGACGCGGTCGATGGCTTCGTCGAGGTCGGCCATGTCCACGGCGTCCTTGCCCTTGCGGGCGGCGAGGAGAGCCGCCTCATTGATGATGTTGGCGAGGTCGGCGCCCGCCATGCCCGGGGTGCGCGCGGCGAGCACACGGAGATCCACCCCGGGAGCGAGGATGACGTTGCGCGCGTGCACCTTGAGGATGGCCTCGCGCCCTTTCACGTCCGGCTTGTCCACCACCACCTGACGGTCGAAGCGTCCGGCGCGGAGGAGGGCCGCGTCGAGCACCTCGGGACGATTGGTGGCGGCCATGATGATCACGCCCTTGGAGGAGTCGAAGCCGTCCATCTCCGCGAGGAGCTGATTCAGGGTCTGCTCGCGCTCGTCGTGCCCGCCCGCGAAGCCCGAGGCGCCCGCCCGGCTCTTCCCGATGGCGTCGAGCTCGTCGATGAAGACGATGCAGGGCGCCTTCTCCTTGGCCTGCTCGAACAGGTCACGCACGCGCGAGGCGCCCACCCCCACGAACATCTCCACGAACTCGGAGCCGGAGAGGAAGAAGAAGGGCACGTCGGCTTCACCGGCCACCGCGCGCGCGAGAAGCGTCTTGCCCGTGCCCGGAGGACCCACGAGGAGCACGCCCTTGGGGATGCGGCCGCCCAGGCGCTGGTATTTCTTGGGGTTCTTGAGGAAGTCCACCACTTCCATCAGCTCGGCCTTGGCTTCTTCGACCCCTGCCACGTCCGCGAAGGTCGTCTTGAGCTCCTTGCGGTCGTAGATCTTCGCCTTGGAGCGGCCGAAGGACAGAGCCTGGGTCGGGCCGCCGCCCATGCGCCGCATCACGAACATCCAGAGCCCGATCATGAGGGCGAGAGGCACGATCCACCCGAAGAGGAAGTCGCGCCAGAACGTGCTCTCCACGCGGCCCGAGAACTCGACCTTGTGCTGCTCGAACTCCTTGACGAGGGCGCTGTCGTCGATGCCGGGAATACGCGTGGTCGTGAACGATGTGACCTGCTGATCGGCGCCCACCAGGCTGCGCACCTTGTCGCCAGGGCTCGGCTGGGGGGCGGGCAGGGCGCCGGGCTTGAGAATCCCGCGGATCTCCCGGTCCGTGATGGACAGGCGCTCGACCTTGTCCTCGCGCAGGAGGGTCAAGAACTTGCTCATGGGAATCTCGACCGTGCGGGGAGCGAGGAGCCAGCTTTGGACGAGGGAGAGGACGAGCACGGCGATGAGCAGATAGGCGAGAGAGAACTGCGTCTTCTGTTTCACGGGGAATTTCATGAAGAGGACCTCGCAGCCATGCTATCGGAGGCTGCGGAACCTGTCAAACAACTGGGGTGGCGAGAGAGTGGGGCGTCGCCCGGGCCCTAGGAGCAGACCTTGCCCTTCTCCAATTCGTAGCCCGGGATCTTGTAGGTGCCCACGAAGTTGTCGTCCCAGATCTCGATGGGGATCCGGCCGACTTCCTTGTCTCCGTCGAAGAACTTTAGCTTCATCCTCTGCACGTACTCGGCGGAGGGCAGCTTCTTGCCCAGGAAGGCCTTGGTGCTCGCCTTGTCGGCAAACATGGCGAGAATCTCCATGGTGGGCCGGTTCGGATCGCTGCCCGGCTTGACCCACTCCACGGCCACCGAGAAGCCGTAGACGTCCGGGTCGGAGTCGAGACCCGGGAGGGCGGCGAGACGGCTCAGCATGGGAACGGCGTAGCGGGAGAACATGGCCGAGGCCTGGCGCTCGATGGGGAGGGCGGCGAAGGTCGGATCGGGCGCCTGCTCCGCCCTCACCCACACCGATGCGTAGCGATCGTCGGCCTGCTCCTTCGGCACGCGCTTGAACCCGAGACCGTTGCGGATCTCGAGGTAGGGCAGGCAGTGATAGACGTAGTCGGAGAACTCGAGGAGCTGGGGCCGGTACTTGGCGGCGAGGGCCTGCCCCTTGGGCGTGGTGTGCTTCTCCACGGCCATGACGTAGTCGGCCGGGCCCGCGTCCGCGAACGTCACCGCCATCGAGACAATCGCCACGGCCAGTGCCGTGGCGACTTTGCGACGAGACATGGCTGTCAAGCGCTCCTAGTTCTGGATGACCTGGCCGGGCTCCACCGTGATGGTCTTGCCCCACCAGTTCTGGGTCCGGGAATTCTCCACGTCGAGGCGAGTGACCTTCGGATTCCGGCCTTCCATGTTGTTGGAGAGGGAGAACATGCCGTGGTCACCGGAGGCGAAGTGCGTCGTGTGGGCGCGCCATTCCGCCCACTGCTCGGACGTAGCACAAGCGCCGGACAGGAAAGCGACACCGATGAGCGCCGCAACCGTCGCGATCTTGAAACGCATAACCTTAACCTCCTGTGATGACGTGGGATATCAGGGCACTTCAGCGCGCACCATGATACGGAACCCTCGCGCGCTGAGTCAACCCCTTGTTTCGGACGCATTCTTTTGCCTTGCAGGGGCGCATACCCTCAGGCATCCTCCCCCACAGGACGCTTCCCATGGCCTCGAATGACCCCTTGACCATTTTCGAGGAGCCGAGCGGGCTTCGCCAACCCGTTCTGATCCTTGCTTTTTCGGGCTGGAACGACGCCGCGGAATCCGCCACGACGGCCGCCCGCTATCTAGGTCAGATCTGGCCGTCGGAACCCTTCGCCACCATCGACCCCGAGGAGTTCTACCACTTCGGCTTGTCGCGGCCCCACGTGCGCTTCAAGGCGGGCTCGCGAAACGAGCGAGAGATCATCTGGCCGTCTACCGATTTCTCCCTCTCCCGGAATGGCGCCCTCGACCGCGACCTCATCGTTGGTGTGGCCACCGAGCCGCATCTTCGGTGGCGTACCTACTGCGGATCGGTGCTCGACCTCGCCCGGCGCGCCCAGACCTCGCTCGTCCTCACCCTCGGCGCGCTCCTCGCCGAAGTGCCGCACACCCGGCCGGTGAGACTGGTGGGCGGCACCCAGGATCCCGCCCTCGCCATCAAGCTCGGCATACGCTCCTCGCGCTACGAAGGACCAACCGGTATCGTGGGCGTGCTCAACACCGTCTGTCGGGAAGCGGGGGTGTCCACGGCAAGCCTCTGGGCCAATGTCCCTCATTACGTCTCGGGAGTGGAAAATCCCAAGGCGGCGCTCGCTCTGGTGCGGCGGGTGCTCGCGCTCCTCGGCGCGGAGGCCGATCTCTCCGATCTCATCGAGGCGACGCAGCAGTTCGAGCGCAACCTGGATGATGTGGTGGGGCAGAACCCGAAGATCGCCGAGTACGTGCGGAAGCTCGAAGGGCGGCCACCTGACGAGGAAGAGGCGGCGGATCCCGCGCCCGCTCCTCCCGCCACCGGTGACGAGCTCCCGCCCTCCGCGGACATCGTGGCGGAGATCGAGCAGTTCCTGCGCCAGCAGCGTCCTGAATCCTCCTAGCCGTCCTCTCGTCGCCGCGGTGTTTTCCCCCTGCGCCTGACCGCTGAGGTGCGCGCGAGGAATCTTCTGACTGTGGTGGGCGGCGCGTACAATCGCGCCATGATCGCTCTCGCGAGCGTGCTGGGGGCGGTGATCGTGCTCGCGGTGACTCAGCCGGCCGCGGCGTTCAAGGTGACGGTGAAGCCGACGGCGGTACGCCAGGGTGACGTGGCGCTGATCGTCGTCACGGGCGCCGCCACCGCCCCGGAGATGGACGGGAGCGTGGCGGGACGGCCGCTCTTCTTCTTCCCCTACGCCGACGGATACGCCGCGCTGATCGGTGTGGATCTCGAGGCGAAGCCCGGCCGCGCGACCTGGCACGTCGGCTTCGTGGACGGCGCGGGATCCCCTCACAAGGCGTCCGGCGTGATCACCGTGAAGTCGCGAAAGTTTCCCGTCCAGCGTCTCACCCTGCCCAAGTCCATGGTCGATCTCTCTCCGGCCGACGAGAGCCGTGCCGAAGCGGAAGCGACGCGGCTTCGCGCCCTCTACGATACCATCAGCGCTGCGCGTCTCTGGCACGGCCGCTTCACCAGGCCCGTCGCCTCCACGGTGAAGCCGGAAGGCTTCGGGTTCCGCCGCATCATCAACGGCCAGCCCCGCTCGCCCCATTCCGGGGTGGACTTCGCCGCGCCCGCGGGAACGCCCGTCGTTGCCTCGAATCGCGGACGGGTCGCTCTCGTGGCCCACTTTTTCTTCGGAGGCCGGCTGGTCGCCCTCGACCATGGCGAAGGTCTCTACACCCTGTACATGCACCTTCAGCGGGTGGACGTCGGCGAGGGAAGCCTCGTCGAGCGGGGCGCGATCATCGGAGCGGTGGGCAGCACGGGCCGCGCCACGGGCCCGCATCTCCACTGGGCCGCCCAGCTCCGCCGCGCCCGCATCGACCCCGACGCCTTGCTGACCCTGCCCGTGGGAGACTGAGCGCCTCCATGGCCAAGCGCCGGAGAACGCCACCTCCGCGCCATGGCGCGGGCACTCGCCTCATCGCCATAGCGCGGGGGTGACGGGGAGGGCGGGGGCGACGATGTAGCCGGCGCGCCAGGCCTCGGGCGTGTTGGGATAGAAGCGCATGGAGCCGGGCCTGAGAAATTCGAGGGCGGCGCCGAGGGCACAGAGAACGGCGTCCCACCGGTCTTCGATATTCTTGAGCTCGGCGCCCAACATGGACACGCGCGGGCGCTTGGCCATGAGCTCCCGCCACGCCGTGCCCTCGGCGACCACGTAGCGATCGGCAATGGCCGCGGCGCACCGGTCGATGAAGGGGCGCAATCCCTGCTCGACCCACGCGCGCTTGCCGCGAAAGCGCTGTCGCTTGTACTTCACGATGGTGCGGCCGGGAGCATGATCGAGTCCGAAGAGGAGCACCTGTAGCGCGTTCGGATATACCTCGCGTATGGCCGGGTGCCGACAGGTGGGAGACCATCCAGGTCCGAAGGCGTCGAGGGGATACGCGAGGAGGAGCGCGCGCGTGAAGGCCTCGAGTCCAGGATAGCGGGGAGGGCTGTGCGTCGAGGCATGGAAGCGCCCGAAGGCGCTCGAGACCTCGTTGTCGCCGGCCCGCCGGCCCCCGCCGAGCCCGAGGAGGGGCGCGTCGATGCCGACGGAAGCCTGGTGACGCGCCACGTGACCGTCGATCCACTCCAGCACGTCATGGTGGCGCACGTGGGTGTGCGGCATCTCGCGCAGGTGAAGGGGAAAGCCCGGACCCGCCAGCAAGGCGACCCCGGAAGGGTTACCGTCCTTCCACGCGAGATCAACACCGAGGAACTTCACGCGTCGGGGACGGCGATGCTGCCCTCGAGCACGGTGATCGCCGAGCCGCCCACCCGGACGCGGGCGACCGCGCCGTCCTGCAGCTGGAGCTCCACGCGAAGCCGCCCCGGCCGCCCCAGGCTGTCGCCCTGCTCGGCGGTGAAGGCGACGAGGGCGCCGTCGGCATGGAGCAGCCCGGCCTTGAAGAGCCACACGCCGATGGGGGAGTGGACAGAGCCGGTCACGATGTCCTCGGGAATGCCGAAGTGGGGAGCGAAGAAGCGGCTGTGCGTCGCGGAGTCCGCATCGAGCGCTTCGCGCGAGACGAGACAGATGCCACGCAGGCCGCCGTGGGTCGCCACCTCGCCGAGAGCCTGCAGGTTCGGCCGGAGCGAGGTCAGCGCGTCGAGCCCGGCCACGGGCACGAGCAAATCGTGATCGGGCGTGGTCACGGGATGGGCCCATCCTGCGGCGGTGGAGAGCCCGAGCGCCTCGCGCAGGTGGGCGAGCTGGCCCGTGAACGGATGCAGCTCGGGCACCCTCGGCTCGAGCCAGATGAGCCGGCGCGACAGGCCCGACACCACGCTCACCTTGAGGGGGCCGCTGAGGGTATCGAAGAACGCGTGGTCGTCGT
>DASYQB010000024.1:0-3167 GCA_036005985.1 Candidatus Methylomirabilota bacterium
AGTAGCTTGAGATTCTCCTCGGTGGTGTCCTCGCCGGTGATGGCGCGCAGGACGACTTCGTCGACCACACCGCGCCACTTGCCGATCCCCGCGGTGACGTCGGCCGGATTGTGCGCGGCGATACACGTCTCGACGGGCTTCACGCCCATACGGTCGAAGTGGGCCCCGTACGCGGGAATCGCCGCGTAGCGACCTCCCTCCTCCGCGAGCTTCTCGCATCCCTTGGCCCCGAGGGCGAGACGCACATAGGCGTAGAGGGTGGGCGCCTTTCGCCCCGCCGCCTGCGCCCCCGCGCGCACCCATTCCGCGGAGACGCGCGCATGTTCGGGAGTGAGCCAGTTGAAGAGCACGCCGTCGGCGATCTCCCCGGCGAGCCGGCACATCTTGGGACCGAGCGCGGCGACCACGAGCCGCGTCTCGAGCTGCGCCCGCAACGCCGCCACGCCATCGCGCACGCGGCCGAGGGAATTCGGATTGGGACTGCCCACGCCCAGGAGCAGACGATCGAGGGGCAGCTTGTGCTCGCGCACGCCCTGCACGATGCTCTCCGGCCCGCGCGTGTGCAGCGGAATCACCCCGATGCCCAGCGCGATGCGCTGGGTGACACCTGCGGCGTGGGCGAGCGAGCCCAGTCCATCGGTAGAGCCCGGATGATTCACCCAGAAGGACGTGTAGCCGAGCTTCTCAGCCTCCTGGGCCGAGGCGCGGATGATGTCGGCCGAGGTTCCCGCGAACAGTGCAAATCCTGGGGCCATGACGGTCTCCTCTCAAGGTATGGGTTCGTTAGCCTTCGAGCAGGAGCCGCTCGATGGTGTCGAGGATCGTATCGGCCCGGGCTTTCACCTCGACCGGGCTCAGGCTTCCGAACGGGTGAGGCACCGCGGCCACCGGGTAGCCGGTCATGCCGGCCAGCTTCGCCATGGCGTCCGCGGTGGACTGGAAAGGCTCGGTGATCACCGCCGCCGCGGGGATGCCGCACTTCTCGAAGGTGATGGCGTCGAGCACACTGCCCGACGAGCACGACCCTCAATCTCCGATGGCCGTGATGACGACGGCGCAGCGCCCGGCGAGCATCACGGCGTCTCCCTCGGTGACGGGAGCGCTCGCATTGGTCTTGGCCACGCGCACGACGTCCCCGATCTGATGGCGCTCGCCGAGGCGCTCCACGATTCGATCGAGGAGGGCCATGCCGTTGGACTTGCCGTTGGCGAGAAGTCCGATGGTCGCGCCGTCCAGGCTTCGTTTCCGGAACGCACGGGGCACCATCGCCGCCTCCACCGGGGAGCGCAGGGTCGGATCGAGTATTCGCGTCATGCGAAGACCTCCTTGGTGACGAAGGGGACGGAGCGGCCGCGGCTCCACGAGGGAAAGAAGGCGGAATGCCCGCCCGCATCGCCGCCGCCCACGGTGAGGAGAATGTCGTCGGGCCCGAGGCCGCGGTGAACGCGAACCGTCTCGTCGCCGTCGAGCACGCGCCCGGCTTCGTCGGGTCCGGGCAGCACGGCGGGACGGCCGCCTGGTGCGTCCGTGTAGAGCCAGTCCACGAGGGCAGGGCTGGCGAAGAACGCCAGCTCGACTTTGCCGCCGCGCTTGAGATCGGCGAGGGAGCGCCAGGCGTGGTCGTAGAGCCATTGCTGCGTGCGTGGGCGCGTCCACCCGGCCCGGTGGAGATGGCCGGCGTGCTCGGGGGCGAAGACGATCACCGAGCGTCCCGGGCTCAGGCTCCCGAGGCTGGCCATGGCGTCGGCGAAACAGGTGAGAAGCGGCTCGGGATCCGCCGTGCCGTGGCTCAGGACATTGTGGCCGGACTCGGCAGCGTACACGGTGACCGTCGACTGGCCGGGAGAAAATCCGCGCGACACGTGGAGGGGCTCCCACGGGCTCGATACCTCGTCCTCCGCGAAGCACAGCGAGTATTTCCCCGCCCAGCCCTGGGTGGACTTGTCGAGCACCCCCGGCCGGCAGTCGAGGCAGTTGAGGAGGATCAGGCGCAGCGATCGTCCGATGGTGGCATTGGCGCGATGGCCGGGCCCGAAGAGATTGGTCTTGGCGTTCAGGCCGAGGCGCGCGCGGACCGGGCCGTTGACCACGATCATCAAGGCCGCGCCCCCCGTGCTCGTGGCCGGTCCATGGAGCATGAAGGAGGCGTCGCCGATCGCCTGGAGCGCCGCGCCCACCACGGGGAAGTACTCGGGCAGGCAGCCCGCCATCACCGCATTGATGGCCGCCTTCTCCGCCGTGACGGCCCGGTCCCGCACGGGCTCGTGGAGTAGCACGTCGTCGGGCCGCCACGAGCCGGCCGCGAGCATCGCGTCCACGAGGAGCTCGGTGGGCGGTACCACGGGCAGCCCGTCCGTCCACCCCTTCGCGTAGCAGGCTTCGATGGCCGCCCACGGGTCGGCCACGTCGACACCATCACGTGGGCGGGCAGGTTGGGACGTCGGCATGCGTGAATTCAAGACCGCGCCCTGCCGGATGTCAAGGCGGGGCGACCGAGGGTACAATGAGCGACGACGTGACCGACCACCAAAACAGCTATCAGGAGACAGCATGAACCGGTACCTGAGCATTCTTCTCGCCGTGGCCCTCGTGCTCGGCCTGGGGACGAACAGCTGGGCGGGCGCCCCCACGGACCAGCTCCGCACCTATACCGATCAGATCCTGAAGGTTCTGGAGAGTCCCGGCCTCTCCCTCCCGGAAAAGCGGGCGGCGGTGCGCAAGATCGCCAGCGAGATCTTCGACACCATGGAGACTGCCCAGCGCGTGCTCGCCCAGCACTGGCAGCAGCGCACGCCCGCGGAGCGCGAGGAGTTCGCCAAGCTCTTCGCCAACCTGCTCGAGCAGACGTACATATCCCGCATCGACGAGTACGGCGGCGAGAAGCTCACCTACGTGAGCGAGCAGGTCGACGGCGACCGCGCGGTGGTGCGGGCGCGCATTATCACTTCCAAGGGCACCGAGGTGCCGGTAGAGTCCCGGCTGCTCCGCAAGGGAGACCGCTGGCTCATCTACGACATCCTGGTGGAGAACCTGAGCCTGATCTCCAACTATCGCTCGCAGTTCGACCGGGTGATCCGCACCTCCGGCTACCCGGAGCTAGTCAAGCGTCTCCAGGCTCGGGTCGAGGCGCTCAACGAGAAGGACATCAAGGCTCCCAAGGGGACCAC
>DASYQB010000025.1:0-3924 GCA_036005985.1 Candidatus Methylomirabilota bacterium
GGACGGTGAGGGCGAGCTCCCGAGTGCGCACGAGCACTTCGGGATACCCGTCGCCATCCACATCGTCGCGGGTCCACGTGAGTCGGGGAACGTCCACCACCTCGTCGAGACGTCGCTCGGCCGCGAGCACCGCGCTCAGCACGGTACGCCGCAGATGAGGCAGATACGCTCCCCCGAACAGTCCGTGCCAGTACGCGTCGTTCCCCTGCCCTCGCCAGAGATCCTCGCGCGCCGCGCGGAGGCGTGGGTCGGCGGGGCGTGACGCGAGAGCTTCCCCCAGTCGTGCCGACACGCCAAGCATGCGCCAGTAGGCGTCACCCATCTCCGGATACTTGACGAGAAAGTTCCTCCAGAAGCCCCCGCGGAGGAGCCGCGTCAGCGGCGCGCCGTCGGGAAGGGCGGCCAGCCGCTGGCGCACCTCCTCCAGCTCTGCTCCCTTGTCCGCAGGCAGCGCCCATTCGCCCATCTCCGAGTACGATGCGGTGGGGAGATAGACGCGCCCGGCCGGCCTCAGGGCGTCGAGGCAGGAGGAAAAGGTGGACATCCGGATCGTCGGCGCTCCCGTTACCGTGTCGAAGAAACGCTTCAGCCATCCTTCGTCGTAGACGAGCCGCCGGGTGCCCGGCCACACCCCGAACTTCTCGCCGTCGTCGAAGAGGGTCACCGCGCCCGCTTCCCCTCGCTCGCCCAGATACCGCACCGTCTCCTCGGGCGCACCGTACGGTACGAGATAGCGCAGCCGCTGGCTGATGGGGAAGACGGCGACGGAGGCTCCCTGCTCCTCCGTCAGGTAGTAGCCGCCGAGCGTCTCCGGCTCGAGTCCGGCGAGAGCGAAGTGCGCGTCGTCGACCACCACGAACTCCACCCCCGCTTCCCGGAGCACCTTGGGAAGCTGCGGCTCCCACACACGCTCGGCCAGCCACAGGCCGCGCGGGCGCACCCCGAAATTCGAGCGCAGGAACTCGCTGAGCGCCTGGATCTGCCCCACCTTGTCGGGGTCGCGCAGCATGACGAGGATGGGCTCATAGAAGCCGCCGGTGAGCAGCTCGATTCTGCCCTCGGCGACCAGCCGGCCGAGCAGGTCGAAGGTCGGGCGCGCGCCTTCGCGCAGGAAGGCGAGGAGCCCGCCCGAGCAGTGCACGGTGAGAACGACTCCGGGCGCGTCGCGCACCGCCTCGAGAAAAGGCTGGTAGGCGTGCCGGGCGGCGTCGAGGATGACCGAGTCGAAATTCCCCGACGGCTGATGGTTGTGAACGCCGAGGAGGAAGCGGACCGGCTCACTCACGGTCGAGGTCCCGGTGCCGCACCACGGGGGACAGCCCCAAGCCCGCGAGGGAGCGCCGGAGCAACTCCACGAGCGTGACGGAGCGGTGACGCCCCCCGGTGCAACCCAGGGCCACGGTCAGATACGCCTTGCCTTCCCTTTGATAAAGGGGCAGGAGGAACTGCAGGAGATCCTCGATCTTGGTCAGGAGGGTCCGGCTCTCCTCGAACGACATCACGAACTTCTCCACCTCGCTATCGCGACCGTCCAGGCGCTTGAGGCTGTCCACGAAGTGGGGATTGGGAAGGAAGCGCACATCGAACACGAGGTCGGCGTCATAGGGAGCGCCGTGCTTGAAGCCGAAAGACATGAGGGACACCGTGAGGGCGTCGCGCGTCCTCTGGGTGCCGTAGCCCTCGATGAGCCGCTCCTTGAGCTGGTGCACGGACAGGCCCGTGGTGTCGATGATGCGGTCCGCGCTCTCCCGGAGGTTGCTCAGGGTAAGGCGCTCCGCGCGAATGCCTTCGAGCACGCTCCCCTCCCCGGCCAGCGGATGACGGCGCCGTGACTCCTGGTAGCGCCGCACCAGCGTCTCGTCCGCCGCCTCCAGGAACAGGACCTCGGGCTTGTGCCCTTGGGCCCGGAGCTCCGCGAGGGTCTCCAGCAGATGGGCGAGGTATTCGCCCTCGCGGATGTCCACGCCGAGGGCGATCATGCGGATGTCGCGGTTGGAATGCGCGCACAGCTGGGCGAAGGTGGGGATGAGGGTGGTGGGGAGATTGTCCACGCAGAAGTAACCCAGGTCCTCGAGGCACTTGATGGCGTAGCTGCGCCCCGCGCCCGACATGCCGGTGATGATGACGAAGCGCAGCGCGGGAGCGCCGGCCGAGGTCGGCTCGGCGCTGAGCGCGCTCACCGCTTCTTGGGGGCGAGCCGGCGCTGATGGGAGGGCATGATGCCGAGCTCCTCCCGATACTTGGCCACCGTCCGCCGGGCGATGGTGAGCCCCTGCCCCCGCAGCACGAGGGCGACATCCTGGTCGGAGAGAGGCTTGGTCGCCTCCTCGGCCGCCACCATGTCGCGGATCTTCTTCTTGATCGACACGGAGGAGACCATCTCACCGGTGTCCGATGCGATACCGCTGTGGAAGAAGTACTTGAGCTCGAAGAGTCCCTGGGGCGTCTCCACGTACTTGTTGGTGGTGACCCGGCTGATGGTGGACTCGTGCATGCCGATGTCCTCGCCCACATCGCGGAGGGCCAAGGGCCGGAGGAAGGCCACGCCCTTGTCGAGGAAGTCCCGCTGGAACTTCACCAGGCTCTGCGTCACCTTCCGCAGCGTGCGCTGGCGCTGCTCCACGCTCTTGATGAGCCACACCGCGGAGCGGAGCTTCTGCTCGACATACTGCTTGGCCTCATCACTCGAGCGGCGGAGGAGCGAGCGATAGAGGGCGTTGACGCGGAGACGCGGGATGCCCTCCTCGTTCAGCACCACCACGTAGTCGTCACCGAGCTTGTGGATGGAGACGTCGGGCGCGATGTAGCGCTGGTCCGAGGTGGAGAAGCGGCGGCCCGGCTTGGGCTCGAGGCTCTGGATCTCCTCGATGGACTCCATGACCCGGTCGAGAGGGAGCTTGAGGGCGCGGGCGATATCCGGGTAGCGCCGGCGCTCCAGATCCTCGAAGTGCTTCTCCACGATCTCCACCGACACGGGGTCGGGCTCGGCGTCGGCGGTGAGCTGGAGGAGCAGACACTCCTGCACGCTCCGCGCCGCCACCCCGGTCGGATCGAATCCCTGGACGAGCCTCAAGACCTTTTCCACCTCGTCGACCGAGGCGCCCATCCCCACCGAGATCTCCTCGACGTCGGCCCGGAGATAGCCGTCGTCGTCGAGGTTGCCGATGATCGCCTCCCCGATGGCCACCGTGCGCGGATCGTCGGTGGCGAGGCGCAGCTGCTCGTTCAGGTATTCGTCGAGCGACGTACCGCTCCGCCCCAGGTTCTCGAAGGGCAGGTCTTCCCGCTCTTCCATGGATACCGGGGTGCGCTCGTCGGGCTCGTCGAAGACGGCGGAGGTCAGGTCGAAGGGCAGGTCGTCGGCGCGCTCGCCGTCCACCGTGCTCGTCTCCTTGGACACCGGCTCGGGGGCGGCGGGGGTGGGCGCGAGCTCGGTCGTCCCCGCCTCGGCGGTGGGGGGGGCCTCCGCGTCCACGTCCTGCGTCTCCTCGGCCACCTCCTCGAGGAGGGGATTTTCCTCGAGCTCCTTGCGCACGACCTGCTCGAGCTCGAGGGTGGAGAGCTGCAGCAGCTGGATGGCCTGCTGCAGGAGCGGTGTCATGACGACTCGCTGGGTCTGTCGGAGTGATAGGCGCATGGGTCAGGCGGCTCCGGCCGGGCGCATCAGAGCGAGAACTTCTCGCCGAGGTAGATCTCGCGGGCCTTGGGGTTGTTCGCCAACTCACTGGCCGTTCCGGAGGCCAGGATCTTTCCGTCGTGCAGGATGTAGGCGCGATCCGTGATGGCCAGGGTCTCGCGCACGTTGTGGTCGGTAATCAGCACGCCGATACCGCGTTCCTTGAGGCGGCCCACGATCTCCTGGATGTCCCCGATGGCGATGGGGTCGATGCCCGTGAAGGGCTCATCGAGCAGGAGGTAGCGCGG
>DASYQB010000026.1:0-7562 GCA_036005985.1 Candidatus Methylomirabilota bacterium
TCCGACTTCTTCGACACCATGGGCACGGTGATCGGGGTGGGCGCGGAAGGGGGATGGCTGACCCCGGAGGGTACGCTCCCGCGCTTGAATCGTGTGCTTCTCGTGGATTCCGTGGCCGCCATGGCGGGCGGAGCGGCTGGCGCCTCCTCCGCGACCACGTTTGTCGAGTCGGCGGCCGGAGTGGCGGCGGGAGCGCGGACGGGGCTCGCCTCCGTGGTGACCGGGGCGTGCTTTCTCCTCGCCCTCTTCCTCGCCCCCCTCGCAGGGATCGTGCCCGCCCAGGCCACCGCGCCCGCCCTCATCCTCGTGGGGTTTCTGATGACCGCGCTGGTGCGAGACATTCCCTTCGGCGATCTGGAGGAAGGCTTTCCCGCCCTCCTCACGATCACCCTCATGCCCTTCACCTACTCCATCACCGACGGCATCGGCGCAGGCTTCGTCACCTACTGCCTCATCAAGCTCCTGCGGGGCAAGGGCGCGGAGATCCACGGCATGATGTACGGCACCGCCGCCGCCTTCGTGATCTACTTCGCGCTGCCCGCCCTCCGGGCCGTCCTCGGCGCCCAGGCCGCCGCGCGGCCTGTGGTAGGCTAGTGATCTGCCGGGACGCCAGATGAATTCTCCAAGGAGGCCGTGGTGCTGATCGGAGCCATGCGTGAATACTTCAGGGGGTTGAAGCTCATCCTCCTGTTCGTGATCGTCGCCTTCATCGCCACGTCATTCCTCTACTTCGGGTCGGACAGCCTGCGCACGGGGAATGCGCGCTCCAACGCCATCGCGTCGGTGAACGGCGAGGACATTTCCCCCGCCCGCTTCCAGCGCGTGCAGCGGAACTACATCGAATACTATCGTCGGACCTACCAGCAGGACATCACCCCCGAGATGGCCGAGCGGCTGGGACTGACCCAGCAGGTCATCAACGACCTGATCCAGGAGTCGCTGGTCCTCCAGCAGGCCAAGCGCGAGGGCATCACGGTGAGCGACGAGGAGCTCCGCCTTCGCATCCAGACCATCCCTGCCTTCCAGGACGAGGGTCGCTTCTCGCGCGAGCGTTATCTCGCCCAGCTCAAGCAGGCCCGCATCGAGCCCTCCGAGTTCGAGGCGGAGGTCCGCCGCGAGATGCTGCGCCAGAAGATGGAGGCCATCGTCAAGGACGGCATCAAGGTTTCCGACGCCGAGGTCGAGCAGGTGTACCATGCCCGCTTCGAGCGCGTGCGGGCGGACTGGGCCTTGATCGAGGCCGGCCCCCTCATGGCGCAGGTGACGGTCAACGATGCGGATGCCGAAGCATACCTGAAGACCCACGAGGCGCAGTTCACCCGGCCCGAGCGCCGCCGCATACAGTACGTGCTGGTCACGCCCAAGGCATTCCTTCTCGCGGTGACCGACGCCGACGCCGAGGCGTACTACAAGGAGCACCAGAGCGAGTTCGAGCGGCCGCAGCGCCTCAAGGCCTCCCACATCCTCGTGCGGGTGCCTCCCACCGGAGGCAGCGAGGCGGAGAACAAGTCCAAGGCCAAGGTCGAGGAGGCGATTCGCCGCGCCAAGGGCGGCGAGGACTTCGGCAAGATCGCCCGGGAGCTGTCCGAGGACACGGCCACCGCGCCCCAGGGGGGCGATCTCGGCTTCGTGGGCAAGGGCGAGATGGTGCCGCAGTTCGAGGAAGCGGTGTTCGCGCTCAAGAAGGGCGAGGTCTCGCCGCAGCCTGTGCGCACGCCTTTCGGCTACCACGCCATCAAGGTCTTCGACGTGCAGGACGGGGGGTTGCAGCCTTTCCGTGAGATCGCCGCGCGGATCAAGGAAAAGCTGGCGGCGGAGCGCAGCGAGCGTGCCGCGGTGGCCAAGGCCGACGAGGCGCGGGCGACCCTGGTGGCGGCCAAGGACTTCACCGCGGAGGCGAAGAAGCTCGGCCTCGACGTGAAAGAGGTGACGGCGGCCCGCGGGGACGGGCTCGAGGGAATCGGCCGCGACCAGCAGCTCGAAGAGACCATGTTCGGTCTCGCGGTGGGCGGGGTGTCCACGGTGATCCGAACCCCGGCCGGACTCGTCATCGCCCGCGTCGCCGAGCAGTTCCCGGCGGGAGTGCCGCCGTTCGCGGAGATCAAGGACAAGGTGGTGGAGGCGATCAAGCGAGAGCGCGCGCAGACCGCGGCGGAGGAGAAGGCGAAGGTCTTCGTGGCCGGCGTGGGCACGGGGGATTTTCTCGCGGTGGCCCGGCGGGACAAGCTCGTCGCGGGGGAGACACCGCTCTTCTCGAGGGCCGAGCCTCCCAAGGACAAGGATGCGTTGCCGGGCCCCGTGCTTCTCGCCGCCCTGCGCACCAGCGTGGGTGCCATTGCGGAGCCGGTGCGGGCGGGGGCAGGCGTGTATGTCGTCAAGACCGTGGAACGACGCGCCGCGGACGCCCAGGGCTTCGAGAAGGCTCGCGACCAGATGCGCACCCAGCTCCTCGAGTCGAAGCGCAACGAAGCGTGGGCGCGCTGGATCAAGACGCTCTATGCCGGCGCGCAGGTCAAGATCCAGGGCGAGACGATTCCCGTCGACAGGTAGCCCGGATGTCCATCCCGCGCACGCCGATGACTCGCGAAGGGCACAATCGCCTCAAGGAAGAGCTCGACCGGCTGAAGCGCATCGAGCGGCCCGCCATCACCCGCGCCATCGCGGAGGCGCGGGCCCACGGCGATCTGTCGGAGAATGCCGAATACCACGCGGCACGCGAGAAGCAGAGCTTCGTGGAGGCGCGGATCAACGATCTGGAAAGCAAGGTCGGCTCGGCCGAGGTCATCGAGCCGCCCACCTCGGGCGATCGCGTCACCTTCGGCTCCACGGTGCGCGTCGAGGATCAGACCGGCAAGGAGTCGCGCTACCAGATCGTGGGCTCCGAGGAATCCGATCCGACGAATGGCCGCCTCTCCATCATGGCCCCGCTCGCACGGGCGCTCATCGGCAAGAAGGTGGGCGATACGGTGACGGCTCAGCTTCCGGGAGGCACCAAGACCTTCGAGATTCTCGAAGCGAACTTTCCCTGGGCGCCCTGATCTTCAGAAGAGGGCAGGGTGAGGGGGCTACCTCAGCGCGTCCCGCAGCTCCCTCGTGAGTGCTTCCACCGTACCGCGCGTCCCGCCCTGCAGCTTGTTCTTCCACTCGCCTTCGGTCTCGAACCGCCGATCCTTCAGGCGATCCCCCCAGGGGGCGACCGCCGCGCGGATAGCATTGTGGTCGTAGGCGTCACGCTTGAGCTCGCGGGCCCGCGCCATGACGTCGGGCGCCACCCGGATGAAGGCCCGGAGAGCCGAGCCGGTCTTGATGGAGTACTTCCGCCCCGCCCACGCGGTGGGGAAGACTCCCGCCACCGCCTTCATGTAGTTCAGGAAGAAGCGCTTGGCGTTCTGGCGAAGCTCGTTGGTCCGCGCGCCGCCCCCGATCTTCTCCACCGTCTCGAAGAATTCCACGATCTCTTCGGCGAGAGGAGCCTGGGAGACTCGACCCCGCCCGGTGCCCAGCATCTTGATCTCGCCGGCCAGCGGGGAGGTGTCGTCCTCGTTGAGGGAGCGAATCACGTCGTGGGCGAGGGCCTGGTTGGGGTCAGGGTAGAGCTTGCGGCCGGCGAGGCTCACGATGTGCGAGGGATTGAGGCGCGTGTGCTTGGCGTTGATGGTGACGAAGAGCTCGACGGTTTGCCGGGCGTCGAGCCGGTCGAAGAGCACGGCGGGGACTTCGATGCCGAGGTTCTCGCCCGCCTGGGTCAGGGCATGGAGAGCAAGGAGCCGATGCTGACCGTCCAGCACGCGCAGCACCCCGTGCTCTTCGGGGATCTGGAGCAGGCCCAGGTCGTGCTGGCTCGCCATGGGGGTGAAGGTGAAGCGCTTCTCCGACGTGATGATCACCGCGCCCGGGATGGCGGGGAGGGTGCCCGCGTCCTTGCAGTCCTTGTAGTAGCCGACGAGCTCGTCGATCTTGCGCCGAATGACCGGCCGCTGATACGCGGCCTCGCTTTCGCCGATACGCTTCTCGAGGGCCTCCCAGTTCACCCGCGAACGGTTGCCGCGCTTGGCTTTGGCTGGAGGGGCTGCTGCGCCCGCGTAACCCAGGACCTCGAACTTGACCAGGCGGTCGATATCCTTGGCCGAGAACGAGGCCTGGAAGAATTCCACACCGAACTGCTTCACGCGGTGCGCGGGAACGGTGATCATGACCCTCCTCCACCCTTTCCGGGAGCAGCGTGTCGTGCTGTGGGCTGAAGTCCCGGATACTCTAATCGATGGATAAACCCTTGTCAACATTTGCGTTTTTCGAGACTGCCCAACTGCTGATACACCATACATGATGTAGGTCTTGCCATGATTATCCCCAATATGTGGGCAATCTGGGGATCGTTCTGGTAACTTGCTGGAAACATTGAGGATCGAGCTAGATCGGCGGTGGATTCCTGAAACTGGCGGATTTTTGAAGCAAAAAACGATTACACGTTCGGCGAAGCATCTATGACGGATGAACAGTCACTCACTGCTCTGACTGATCGGGCGGCAGTGAGCGATCTCATTCTCGAGCTCGCCCGGTCCCTTGACGGGAAGGACTGGACGATTTGTCGTGGCTGCTTCCTGGATGAGATCGAGACCGACTATTCCGATCTGCGTGGCGAGCCGCCGTCCCGGGTAACGGCCGACGATTTCGTGGCCAAGCGCCGAGTGGCGCTGGAGCGGCTCAAGACGCTACACCTGAGCACGAACCATCAGGTGACCGTGGATGGAGACCGCGCCTCCTGCGTATCCGCGGGAGTGATATACCGCCTTCGGCCCGAGGACGGCGAGCGTTTCGATACCTACTGCACCTATACCCACTCCCTCGTGCGCACTCCTGGCGGCTGGAAGATCGCCAAGGTCAAGCAAACCGTTCACTGGAACACCGGCAACCCCGAGATCCACTCAGGCGCCAAGCGCTAGTGGGTCCGGGAGCGCGAACTCTTTGCGCGTGGCGGGCGGGTCCTGTCGCCGGGGGTCAGCTGCGCAACCGGCTTCGCCACCCTAGCCTTCGTGAATCGCAGCCCTGCGGGCTGCGCACACTCGCGAAGGGCCCACTCCGCCGGCCGCGCCACGGCCACCCCACCGCCACCCGCCCGATGCCACGGAAGAATCACCTCAGGGGTCGCGAGCGGAGGAAGTCGAAGTCGCAGCCGTGGTCGGCTTGGAGCACGTGGTCCATGTAGAGCTTGCGATAGCCGCGTGCCGGCACGTCCACCGGCTTCCATGTGGCCCGCCGCCGGGCAAGCTCGGCCTCGCCCACGAGCAGATCGAGCTTCCGCTCCTTCACGCTCAGCTTGATCCGATCGCCGGTGGCCACGAGGGCGAGCGGTCCGCCCACCGCGGCCTCCGGCGTGACGTGGAGCACGATGGTGCCGAAGGCCGTCCCGCTCATCCGCGCGTCGGAGATTCGCACCATGTCCTTGACGCCCGCCCGGGCGAGCTTTTGCGGAATGGGAAGATAGCCGGCCTCGGGCATCCCGGGGCCGCCGATCGGCCCCGCGTTCTTGAGCACGAGGATGCTCTCCGGCGTGACGGGAAGATCGGGATCGTCCACGCGCGCCGACAGGTCCTCGAGCGAGTCGAAGACGACCGCCGCCGCCTCCGTCTCGAAGAGACGCGCGTCCGCCGCGGAGCGCTTGAGAATGGCGCCATCCGGGGCCAAGCTCCCGAAGAGGGCGACGAGACCGCCCACGGGCAGGATGGGCTCGCTCCGGGGCCGTATCACGCCGCGGTCCACGTAGCGAGGGGCGGCGTCGAGGCGGGTCCCCAGCGTCTCGCCGGTCACGGTGAGGCAGCTCTCGTGAAGCTGCGAGCGCAGCTCGGCCAGTACCGCTCCCAGTCCTCCCGCGTTGAAGAAGTCCTCCATGTAGAAATCGCCCGAAGGCTTGAGATCCACGAGCACGGGCGTCTCATCGGAGATGGCGTTGAGCCGGTCGAGGGAAATTGTCAACCCCGCGCGTCCCGCGATGGCCGTGAGATGAATGATCGCGTTGGTAGAGCCACCGATGGCGAGAAGCACGCGCAGGGCGTTCTCGAACGCATGGGCGGTGAGAATGCGATCGGGGGTGAGCCGCGAGGCGCCCAGCCTCACCGCCGCTTCCCCGGTGGCTTCCGCCGCGCGCAGCCGATCGGCGTGGACGGCGGGAATGGCGGCCGTCCCCGGCAGCGTCATGCCCAGCGTCTCCGCGAGGCAGGCCATGGTGCTGGCTGTGCCCATCACCGCGCAGGTTCCCGCGGTGGTGGCGAGCCGGCTCTCGATGCCGTCGATCTCGTCCTTGGAAATCTGTCCCGCGCGGGAGCGCCCCCAGAAGCGGCGGCAGTCCGTGCACGCGCCGAGGCGCTCGCCCTCCCATCGCCCGGTCATCATGGGGCCGGCTACGAGCTGTATGGCAGGGACGCCCGCGGAGGCCGCCCCCATGAGCTGGGCGGGCACCGTCTTGTCGCAGCCGCCCACGAGCACCACCGCGTCCATGGGCTGGGCCCGCACCATCTCCTCCACGTCCATGGACATGAGGTTGCGATAGAGCATACTCGTCGGCTCGAGGAAGACCTCGCCGAGCGAGATAGTGGGGAACTCGATGGGCAGGCCGCCCGCCGCCGAGACGCCGCGCTTGACCGCCTCGATCAGCTCGGGGAAGTGACGGTGACAGTTGTTGAAGCCGCTGCGGGAGTCCGCGATGCCCACCACCGGCTTGGCGAGGCTGGCCGTCGAGTAGCCCATGGACCTCGCGAAGGAGCGTCTGAGATAGAGGGCGAAGTCCCGATCGCCGTAGTTGGTCAAGCCGCGCGCCAGGCCCTGGTCCATGCTGATCTCCGTCAGATGAGGCCGGCGGCACCCAGCAGCGCGCCGAGACCGAAGAGAAAGAAGAGGCCGGCGGCGACGCGCCGCTCCCAGCCCATGGGCACGAAGCGATGCAGCTTGACTGCGGCGACGACGGCGAGTCCGTCCGCGGCCAGCATCCCCAGCGTGGTGCCCGTCGTCACGAGCAGCGTCGAAGCGTAGCGAGCGCCCAGCGCCACCGTGGCCAGCTGGGTCTTGTCACCCATCTCGGCGAGGAAGAAGATGACCGCAGTGGAAACGAGCGGCCCCCACCCGGGATGCTGGCCCGGCTCGCCCGCCGTGTCGGGCACGAGAGTCCACACCCCGAAGGCGATGAAGCTCAGCCCGAGTATCACCGCGAGGACCCGCGACGGTATCAGACGGGCGAGCCCCACCCCCACCGAGGCGGCGAGCGCGTGGTTGAGGAGAGTGGCGAGGAGAATCCCCAGCATGACCGTCCACGGGCGGCGGTAGCGCGTGGCCAGGGAAAAGGCGATGAGCTGAGTCTTGTCGCCCATCTCGGCCAGCGCCACCACGGCGAACGAGGTCCAGAGCGCGGTCACCCCGTGATGATACCGCGCGGGCTCCCACGGCGTTCAGGCTTGGAGCGGAGCAAGCAGCGCGGTCAGGTCGCGCACATCCTTGAGAGTGTCCACGGTATCCACTGCCTCGATGATCTCGTGGGCGCGGGTGTCACCCAGCACGCCCGAGGCGAGCGA
>DASYQB010000027.1:0-11766 GCA_036005985.1 Candidatus Methylomirabilota bacterium
AGGCGGTGGAACGCATTCCCTACATGGCGCCGGGACTGGTGGGGCCGGAGAAGGCAGCGCGAGGCAAGCTGCCCACCGATACGTGGTGGCACACCATCGTGCCCACGCAAGGGCGCGAGCGCACCGGGTACCCGACCCAGAAGCCGCTGGGCGTCCTCCGGAGGATTGTGCAGGCCTCGTCGCGCCCGGGCGACCTCGTGCTCGACTTCTTCGCGGGCAGCGGCACGACGGGGGAGGCGTGCCTCGAGACGAACCGACGCTTCCTCCTCGTGGATGCCAATCCCGAGGCCCTCCACGTGATGGCGCGCCGCTTTCACGGCGTGTCCGGGGTGCGCTGGGTCGGCTACGATCCGCGAACGGCCGCGGAACCGCGGGGCGCCGCGGGCCCTGTTGCTTGACGCTCCCCGAGGTGGCTGTTAGCATTCGCGAGGAGGCCTCCCGCAATGGGTAATCTGATAAAGACCGGACTCCTTCTCGTGGTCCTGACCTGCCTGCTCGTGCTCGTGGGTGGCGCGATCGGCGGCCGTCAGGGCATGACCATCGCCTTCATCCTCGCCCTCGTCATGAACGTCGGCTCGTACT
Source organism: Candidatus Methylomirabilota bacterium (assembly GCA_036005985.1). Taxonomy (GTDB): domain Bacteria; phylum Methylomirabilota; class Methylomirabilia; order Rokubacteriales; family CSP1-6; genus AR37. Next base: position 583 of record DASYQB010000027.1, read on the forward strand.
GGTTCTCCGACAAGATCGTGCTCGCGAGCTACGGGGCGCGGCCGGTGACGGAAGCGGAAGCCCCGGAGCTCTATCGGATCGTCCGCGACCTCGCGGCCCGGGCCGGCATTCCCGTGCCGCCGATCTATATCATCCAGGACGACGCGCCCAACGCCTTCGCCACCGGGCGAAATCCCCAGCACGCCGCGGTGGCCGTCACCGAAGGGATCCTGCGCATCATGACCGAGGACGAGCTCCGCGGGGTGCTCGCCCACGAGCTGTCCCACGTGAAGAACCGGGACACGCTCATCATGACCATCGCCGCCACCATCGCGGGCGCCATCACTTACCTCGCCCAGATGGCGCAGTGGGCGGCCATTTTCGGTGGCGGACGCCGCAGCGACAACGAGGGCGGCGGCGGGGGCAGCGCCATCGGCGCGCTCCTCATGGCTATCCTCGCCCCCATCGCGGCCATGCTCATCCAGATGGCCATCTCGCGCTCGCGCGAGTACGAGGCCGATGCCTCGGGCGCGCATCTCGCGGGCCGCGCCTCTGGGCTCGAGCACGCGCTGCAGAAGCTGGACATGGCGTCGAGGCAGGTGCCCTTGCAGGCGACGCCGGCCACCGCCCACCTGTTCATCGTCAACCCTCTCACCTCCGGGGGCCTCGCCTCGCTGTTCTCGACGCACCCGCCCATCGAGGAGCGCATCGCGCGTCTGAGGGCGATGAAACTTTGATCGCAACGGGACTGGAGGCGATGCGTGGCGCGACCGCGCCGCCGAACGCTTCCGACCTCATGATCCAGGCCGTGCACCTCCGCAAGATCTACGGCCCCACCTCCGTGCTCGACGACGTCTCCCTCGAGCTCGGCACCGGCCACGGCGTGACCCTCCTCGGGGCGAACGGCACGGGCAAGACCACTCTCCTCCGCATTCTCGCCACCCTCGTGCGGCCCACCGGCGGCTCGCTGTGCATCGCGGGCGTCGACGCGGTGAAGGCGCCGGACGCCGCGCGGGGCGCCATCGACATGGTCGGCCACGGCTCCTGGGTGTACGAAGATCTGACCGCCCTCGAGAATCTCCGCTTCTGGACGGTCATGGGCGGCCACGACGCGGCCCCCGCGCGCCTCCGCACCGCCCTCGAGTCCGTCGAGCTCGACACGATGGCCCACCGCAGGGCGCGCACGTTCTCCGCGGGGATGAAGCGGCGGCTCGCCCTTGCCCGCGTCCTCCTCGGCCGCGCGCGGCTCCTCCTCCTCGACGAGCCCTTCACCGGTCTCGATCGCGCAGGCCGCAAATGGCTGGGCGAGTACCTGATGTCGTTCAAGGCCCGCGGCGGCGCCTTCGTGCTGGCCACCCACAGCTTCGACGCGGGGATCGGGGTGGCTGACCGCGTGGCCATTCTCGCGGGGGGTCGCATCGCCCTCGAGCGCCCGGCGGCCGGGCTCGGTCTCGAGGACCTGCGGCGTCTCTACGACGACCTTGCCATGGGCGCGGAGGCGGGATCGTGAGCGCCTACATGCGACGGGCGTGGATCGTGGTGTGGAAGGACATGCTCAGCGAGCGCCGGAGCAAGGAGAGCCTCAACGCCCTCGTCTTCTTCTCGATCCTCCTCCTCTTCGTCTTCCAGTTCGCCCTCGGGCCAGAGCGCGCACGCGTGGAGACGGCGCTGCCGGGGCTACTCTGGCTCGGCTTCATCCTGGCCGGCCTCCTCGCCTTCGGACGAACCTTCCTCGTCGAGCGTGAGAACGACTGCTGGGAAGGTCTCGTGCTCTCGCCCGGCGACAAGTCGGCCATCTACCTGGGCAAGCTGGCCGGCAATGTGCTGCTCATGGCCGTGGTGGAGGCGGTGCTGCTCCTCCTCTTCACCGTTTTCTTCGGTCTCGACTTCACGGGCGTGCTTCCCGCGCTCTGCCTCGTGCTCGCCCTGGGCACCCTGGGGCTGGCTGCGGTGGGCACGCTCTTCGGCGCCATCACCGCGCAGCTCCGCGCGCGCGAGCTGCTCTTTCCCGTGCTGCTCCTGCCCGCGGTGGTGCCCATACTCCTGGGCTCGGTGAGCGCCACGCAATCCGTCATCCTCGGGCAGCCCCTTGCGGTGGCGGCGGCGTGGCTCAAGCTGCTCGCCGCCGCCGATCTCGTCTACCTCGTGGTGGGCGTGCTCACCTTCGAATTCGTGCTGGAGGGCTGATGGCCGTCCGCGCCCTCGGCTGGCTGGCCGCCCTCGCCCTCGCCGCCGGGGTGGCCACGGCCTTCGGCTATGCGCCGCGCGAAGCCGTGCAGGGCAATGTCCAGCGCATCATGTATCTCCACGTGCCGGCGGTGCTCACGGCGTATCTCGCCTTCGGCCTCGTCTTCCTGGGAAGCGTGGGCTATCTCCTGACGCGCCGACCCGGCTGGGACCGGCTCGCCCTCGCCGCGGCGGAGCCCGGGGTGATCTTCACCGGCATCACCATCGCCTCCGGCTCCATCTGGGGCAAGCCTACCTGGGGAACGTGGTGGACGTGGGATGCCCGGCTCACCTCGACCGCCGTGCTCTTTCTCGTGTACGTGGGATATCTCCTGCTCCGCGGCATGATCGACGAGCCCGACCGGCGGGCCCGCGTCGCCGCCGTGGTGGGCATCCTCGGCACCGCGAACATTCCCATCGTCCACTTCTCGGTGAAATGGTGGCGCGCCCTCCATCAGCCCGCTACCATCCTCGGGCCCGAGCCCTCACCCATTGCCGCGCCTATTGCCGTCACCCTCCTCGTGAACTGGCTCGCCTTCACCCTGCTCTTGCTCTACCTGGTGGCGAAACGCACGGAGATCGCGCGGCTCGAGGACCTCCATGCCGGATAACTGGAGCTACGTGTTCGCCGCCTACGGCCTCGCCGCCGTGGGACTCCTCGCCTACTGGCGCCACCTCAGGGGCCGGGCCAAGAGCCTCGCGGGCCGCGACCCACGGAGCAGGGCATGAACCGGCGCGGCAAGTTCATGGTCGGTGGGCTCGTCATCGTGGCGGCCATCGCGTATCTCATCTGGGCGGGGGTGAGCCAGAGCGTGGTCTACTTCGTCACCCCGAGCGAGCTTCTCGCCGCCCCCGTGGCGAGCAAGACGTACCGCCTGGGCGGCCTCGTGCTTCCCGGCTCGCTCAAGTGGGAGCCCAAGAGCCTCGACCTCTCCTTCACTCTCTCGGACGGCAAGGCCAATGTCGCCGTGAAGCACAAGGGTGCGCCCCCGGATCTCTTCGCGGAAGGGCGCGGCGCGGTCGTCGAGGGCGCGTGGACGCGGGACGGCTACTTCAAGGCCTCGCTCATCCTCGCCAAGCACTCGGAGGAGTACAAGGCTCCCCACGACGGCGCGGAGCCAGGCTACAAGGAGCTGATCAAGAGCCTACGCAAGGAAAGCACCCGATGAGGGCCATAAGCCCGAAGAGGCCACGGCGTAGCACAGCCTGGCTGGCCCGAGCACCGTTTCTGGAGAGGGCGCGGAGATGATTCCAGAGCTGGGCTACGGGGCGACGGTGGCTGCCCTCGCCCTCGCCCTATGGGGCGCGGTGGCCACCGCCGGCGCCGCCCGCACGGGCCGCGCCGACCTGCTCCGCTCAGGAGAACGGGCCGCGGTGGGTATCTGGGTGCTCATCACCGCGTGCATCGCCCTCATGCTCTACGCGTTCCTGACGTTCGACTTCTCCGTCCGCTACGTCGCCTTCAACACGAATCGCGGCACGCCCTTCTACTACCGGATCACGGCGCTCTGGGGCGCCCTCGAAGGTTCCATCGTCCTGTGGTCCTGGCTGCTGTCGATCTACGCCCTCATCGTGGTCGTGCAGTATCGGCGGCGCCAGCCCGAGCTCTATCCGTGGGTGCTCTCCGTGATGCTGGGTACCCTCGCCTTCTTCCTTCTCGTCATGACGATCCCCGCGCCGCCCTTCGAGCGGCTGAGTCCCATTCCCCCCGACGGCCGCGGCCTCAACCCGCTCCTCGAGGACTCGGGCATGATCACCCACCCCGTGGCTCTCTACCTAGGCTTCACGGGCTTCACCGTGCCCTTCGCCTTCGCGGTGGCGGCACTGATCGTCAAGCGCACGGGAGAGGAGTGGATCACCATCACCCGGCGCTGGACCATCATCGCCTGGTACTTCCTCTCCCTCGGTCTCCTTATCGGCGGCTGGTGGAGCTATCACGTACTGGGCTGGGGCGGCTACTGGGCATGGGATCCGGTGGAGAACGCGGCCTTCATGCCCTGGCTCACCGCCACCGCGTTCCTCCACTCGGTGATGATCCAGGAACGACGGCACATGCTCAAGCTCTGGAATCTCGGCCTGATTTTCCTGACCTTCGGCCTCACGCTCTTCGGGACCTTTCTCACGCGTTCGGGAATCATCGGCTCCGTCCATTCCTTCACCCAGGGCTCCATCGGGGTGTTCTTCCTCGCCTTCCTCGCCCTCGTCCTGCTCGGATCGTTCTCGCTCCTCGCCTCGCGGGTAGACCGGCTGCGCGCCGAGGGCGTGCTCGACTCGGTGGTCTCGCGAGAGTCCATGTTCCTCCTCAACAATCTGTTTCTCGTCGCCGCCGCCTTCACCGTCTTCTTCGGAACGGTGTTCCCGCTGCTCTCGGAAGCCGTGCGGGGGGTCAAGGTCAGCGTGGGAGCGCCCTTCTTCAACCTCGTCAACATTCCGATCTTCCTCGCCCTGCTCTTTTTGATGGGCGTGGGGCCGCTCATCGCGTGGCGCCGGGCGTCGGCGGAGAATCTCAAGCGCAATTTTCTCAAGCCGGTGCTCGCGGGGGTGGTCGCGGCGGCGATCTTGCGAGGGCTGGGCGTGGGGAATGCGCTGGTGCTCACCGCCATGGCCCTCGTGGTCTTCGTCGCGGGCACCATCTCTCTCGATCTCTTTCGTGCGGTGCGGACGCGGCGGCGCAACGGCAACGGCTGGGCGGCCGCCACCTTTGGCCTGCTCCTGCGCCAGAATCGGCGCTACGGCGGCTTCATCGTCCACCTGGGTATTCTCGTCATCGCGCTCGGAGTGGCGGGCTCGCAGGCGTGGTCGGTGCAGACGGAGGTCACCCTGCAGAAGGGTCAGACCGTCGACCTCGCCGGCTATCACGTGCGCTTCGACGGTCTCGACGCGACGGAGGAATCGAATCACGCCAAAGTCACGGGCACCTTCACCTTGAGCAATGGGCGCCGGGGTGAGACGGTGCTCCTCCCGGGCCGGAAGTTCTATCCGCAGGAGCAGACACCCATCGCGGCCGTGGATTACCGCTTGGGCCTTCTCGAGGACGTCTACCTGGTGCTGGGAGATTTTTCTCGCGACGGCTCCCAGGCCACCGTCAAGCTCCAGGTCAATCGGATGGTGTCTTGGCTCTGGATCGGCGGGCTCGTGCTCACCCTCGGGGCAGCGCTGGCCATCCTCCCGGAGGCGCGGAGACCCGCGTGAGGGCTTCCTGGCTACGCTGGGTCATTCCGGCGGCCGTGGTGCCTGTGCTGATGCTGCTCGCCTACGGCTTCAAGACCAATCCGCGCGAGATTCCCTCGCCGCTCCTGGACAGGCCGGCGGCGGCTTTCACGGTGACGACGTTCGCCGGCTCCCCCCTGAGCCTCGAGAGCCTCCGCGGCAAAGTCGTGATGCTTAACTTCTGGGCCTCGTGGTGCCGGCCCGCCTGCTACGAAGAGGCGCCCGCGCTCGAGCGGACCTGGCGCGAGTACAAGGACAAAGGCGTGGTGGTCGTCGGCATCGACATCCAGGATCGAGAGGAAGCGGCGCGGACATTCCTCGCCGAGTTCGGCCACAGCTTCCCCAACGCGCCCGACCCGGCGGGCCGGATCGCCGTCGACTACGGGGTGTACGGCGTCCCGGAGACGTTCTTCATCGATCGCAAGGGCCGAGTGCGCTTCAAGCAGGTCGGCGCGCTCACCGACGAGCTGGCCCGCCAGCGACTGGACACGCTGCTCAAGGAGCCGTCGTGATCCGCGGCCTCGCGGGAGTGCTGGCGACGCTGGTGCTGCTCACGGGGGCCGCCGCGGCCGTGCCGGTGGACGAGAAGACCGTCCATGACGTGGCCGCCCAGCTCCGATGCGTCGTCTGCCAGAGCCTGTCCGTGGCCGACTCGCCGTCCGAAACCGCCAACCAGATGCGCGGCATCATCCGCGAGCGCCTGGCCGCCGGCGAGAGTCCCGCCGAGGTACGCGCCTATTTCGTCGAGAAATACGGCGAGTGGATTCTCCTCGCGCCTCCCAAGTCGGGCTTCAATCTCCTCGTCTGGGTCGTGCCCTTCGCGGGCCTCGGGCTGGGGCTCGTGCTCGTCGCCATCGTCCTCCGTCGCTGGAGCCGGAACACTCCTTCGGGCGCGCCGGCCGGCGTGGATCCAGCCCTGCGGGAGCGCATTCGCCGCGAGATGGCGGAAAAGGACAGCCCGTGAGTAGCAATCAGTGGATCGCCATGGCCGCGATCGCCCTGCCTGCACTGGCCATCGTCCTGTGGCCGCTCCTGCGCGGAGGAGCGCGGACGCCCGCCGCATCGAATGCCGCCCTCGACCGACGGCTCGAGCTGACCGAGGAGAAGGCGGCGACCTATCGCGCCCTCAAGGAGCTCGACTTCGATCACGAGGCGGGTTCCCTGTCGGACGATGACTTCCACGCGCTCCGCGACAGGTACGAAGGCCGCGCCGCCGAGCTGATCACCGCGCTCGACACTCTCGGCGAGCCCGCCCCGCGCCTGGCCGCGGAGCGTCCGCCGCCCGCGCCGCGCTCCTGGACGAGGAGTCCCGCGGCCATGGTGGCCGGCGGCCTTTCCCTTCTCGCCCTCGGCATCGCGTTCGGTGTTGGGGTGACCCGTTACACGCAGCCGGACGACACGATGGTTCCGCCGGGAAGCCGCATCCCGGTGCCCACGTTGCCTGATCCCGGACCGGTCCTCCCCGGCGCGCCGGGTACGGGCGCCACGAGCATGAAACCAATACCACCGGAGATGCTCGCCCGGATGCTGGCGGCGGCGCGCCAAAGTCTCTTCGAGGGGCGATACCAGGAAGCCATCGCCGCCTACCAGGCCGTGCTCAAAAGAGATCCGAAGAACGTGGATGCCATGACACATCTGGGGCTGATCGTGGCCATGGGCGGCCACGCTGACGCCGCGCTCGAGACCTTCAACAAGGCGCTCTCCTTCGACCCGAAATATGGCCCCGCCCTTCTCTACAAGGGGCAGGTTCTCTACGAGGTGAAGCAGGACTACGGAGGCGCGGTCAAGGCATGGGAGCGCTACCTCGCTCTCGGCCCCACCGGCGAGGATCGCCAGCGCGTCACCGCCCTGATCCAGGAGGCCAAAAGCAAGACGCCCCGCCCCTAGCCGCCGGGAGGCGGCGTGGTACTCTGAGCCCCGCCATGACGAAGGACGCGGAAAAGATCGAGGCGCTCCGCGAAGCCATCCACCGGCACAACTATCTCTATTACGTCGAAGATCGCCCCGAGGTCTCGGACGCCGAGTACGACGGCCTCCTGCGCGAGCTCCGCAAGCTCGAAGAAGCCCACCCGGAGCTCATCACCCCCGACAGCCCGACCCAGGCGGTGGGCGGACACGTGGCCGAGGCCTTCGCTCCCGTCGAGCACAAGGGCCCCATGCTCTCGCTCGACAACGCGCTGTCCCCCGACGACCTGCGCGAGTTCGAGGGGCGCCTTCGCCGCTCCCTGCCCAACGCCGACTTTGAATACGTCTGCGAGCCCAAGATCGACGGGTTGGGGGTGGCCCTCCTCTACACCCGCGGGCGCTTCGTGCGCGGGGCCACGCGGGGAGACGGCCGCGTGGGCGAGGACATCACACAGAACCTTCGCACCATCAAGATCATTCCCGGGTCGCTCAAGGGCGAGCTGGCGCGCACCAAGTCGCTCGAAGTGCGTGGCGAAGTGTTCATGCCTCGCGACGCCTTCGCCCGCCTCAACACGTCGCTGGAGGAGACGGGCCAGGTCACCTTCGCCAACCCCCGCAATGCCGCGGCGGGAGCGGTGAGGCAGAAGGATCCGTCGGTGACCGCCTCGCGGCCCCTCGACATCTTCCTCTATCACGTCAGCCACCGCGAGCCCGGCGAGTTCGAGTCCCACTGGGAGGTGCTCGAGGCACTCAAGGCCGCCGGCTTTCCCGTGAATCCCCGCTCCGAGCGATGCTCCGACATCGAAGCCGTCCTCGACTACGCCCGACGTCTGGAAGCGGAGCGCGACACCCTCGGCTACGACGCGGACGGCGTGGTGGTGAAGGTGAACAACCTCGAGCAGCAGCGGCGGCTCGGGGCCACCTCCCATCATCCGCGCTGGGCCATCGCCTTCAAGTTCGCCGCCCGCCAGGCGACCACCCGCGTCCTCGACATCACCATCAACGTCGGGAAGACAGGCGCCCTCACTCCCGCGGCCAGCCTCGAGCCCGTCGAGCTGGCCGGCGTCACCGTGAGCAACGTGAGCCTGCACAACGAAGACGAGGTCAAGCGGAAGGACGTGCGGATCGGCGACACCGTGCTCATCGAGCGCGCGGGCGACGTCATCCCGTATCTCGTGCAGGTGGTGACGGCGAAGCGCCCGCCGGACGCCCAGCCCTTTCACATGCCCCACCAGTGCCCGGCCTGCGGCGCTCCCGCCGAGCGCCCGGAAGGCGAAGCGATCTGGCGCTGCACCAATGTCGACTGCCCCGCTCAGCTCAAGGAGCGGCTCTTCCACTGGGGCTCGCGCCGGGCCATGGACATCGAGCACCTGGGGGAGATCGTCGTCCAGCAGCTCGTGGATCGCGGGCTGGTGCGAGACGTGGGCGACCTCTACGAGCTCGGCGTCGAGCAGGCGGCAGGGCTCGATCGTCTCGCCAAGAAATCGGCGACCAATCTGGTGGAGGCCATCCAGGCGTCGAAGGGGCGCGGCCTCTCGCGGGTGCTCAACGGCCTCGGCATCCGCATGATCGGGGAGCGCGCGGCCCAGCTCCTCGCCGCCCGCTTCGGGTCCATGGACCGTCTGGAGAACGCCAGCGCCGAGGAGATCAATCAGATTCCCGGCATCGGACCCAAGATCGCCGAATCGGTGGCGCGGTTCTTCCACGATGAGCGAAGCCGGAAGACCATCCGCCATCTGCGCGAGGTCGGCCTCGACCTGACCGAGAAGGGCGTGTCCGATCAGCCGGGGCCGCTGACCGGGAAGGTTCTCGTGCTCACGGGGAGTCTCAAGAGGCTGACCAGAGACCAGGCCAAGGACGCCATCCTCCGCTCGGGCGGGCGGGTGACGGGGACGGTCTCGAAGAAGACCGACTACGTGGTGGTGGGTGAGGATCCGGGCGCCAAGGCCGACGACGCGAAGCGGCTCGGGGTGACCGTGCTGGACGAAGGGCAGTTCCTCACCCTCATCGGCCGGTCCGCATGAAGGTCCTCGCCGTGTCCATGGCCGTCGCCCTCGGTCTCACCCTGGTCGCGTCGTCGAGCGCCCAGGACAAGCCCCGCCCCACCCGCGAGCAGGCCCTCCGCGATCTCACCTCTCCCGACGTGGAGGCGCGCCGTCTCGCCACCGCGTGGCTGGGCGAGCTGGCCACCCCCGACGATCTCCCCGCCCTCTTCCGGCAGCTCCGCGATTCCGACGACCTCGTGCGGGCCCTCACCGAGAACTCCATCTGGCAGACGTGGAGCCGATCGGGCGACGCCAAGGTGGACGCCCTCTTCAAGGTCGGCGTGGAGCAGATGAATCAAGGCCGCACGGAGGCGGCCATCGACACCTTCACGGAGATCATCAGGCGCAAGCCGGACTTCGCCGAGGGATGGAACAAGCGGGCCACCATCTACTTTCTCGTGGGCGACTACGACAAGTCGCTCGCCGACTGCGACGAGGTGATCAAGCGCAACCCGCAGCACTGGGGCGCGCTGGCCGGCTACGGGCAGATCTACGTGCAGCTCGACCGGCCGGAGGAGGCCCTGACTTATTTCCAGCGCGCCCTCGCCGTCAATCCCAATCTCCAGAATGTCGAGAACATGATCCAGCAGCTGAAGCAGGTCGTGATCGAGAAGCGCCGCGGCACCATCTAACTCAAGGAGGAACACCCGTGCCCCTGACCACCGAGCAGATCGAAGCCCTCAAGAAGATCACCAGCCCGAGCGTGGCCAATGCCATCGAGGTCTTCAAGGTGCGCCCGCGCCAGGAAGGCAACGTCTCCTCGGAAATTCGGGGCCTCTTCCCCGAACTGGGGCCGCTCGTGGGCCATGCCGCCACCTGCCTCGTCCGCGCGGAGCAGGGCCCCATCGACGGGCACCGGGCCAGCCTCTACGGCTGGTGGGACTTCGTCATGAGCATTCCCGCTCCGCGGGTCATCGTGGTCCACGACCTCGACGAGCCGCGCGGGCAGGGTGCCCAGTGGGGCGAGGTGCAGGCGAACATCCATCGCGCCCTCGGCTGCGTGGGCGTGGTGACCGATGGATCGGTGCGCGACCTCGACGAGGTGCGCGCCCTCAAGTTCCAGTTCGCCGCCGCCCACGTCTCGGTGTCCCACGCCAATATCCACATGGTGGACTTCGGCATTCCCGTCAAGGTGGGCGGGGTGTGGATCAAGCCGGGGGATCTCGTGCACTTCGACCAGCACGGCGTGGTGACCATTCCTCCCGAGGTGGCCGCCGGCATTCCCGAGGCCATTGCCAAGGTGGAGGCCGATGAGAAAAAGATCATCTCCACCTGCCAGGCCCCCGGCTTCACCCCGGACAAGCTGAAGGAGCTCTACAAGCAAATCCGCCCCGGGACCTACTAGAAGCTCAGGCGGCAGGCCGAGCCTGATCCGCGCCGCGGACAGACTGCGGCCCATGCGCGGCGCTCAGAGCGCGGAAACCGAGATAACACGGAAGCGTGACGAGTATGGTCGCGGCGGCGAAATACACCGCCGCGGAGCGGCCCACCGTGTCCTGGAGCCAGCCCGCCACCGGTGGCATGAGCGCCATACCCAGGTAGTATATCGTGTAGAAGAGGCCCATCCCGGCGCTCCGGCTCTCCGGCCGCAACACGAGGGCGGGGGCAGCGGCCAGCGAGCCCGCCGGCAATCCGCCGAGGATGCCGACGGCGAGCAGGGTGGGCCACGGCGGCGCGTACGGCAGCACGGCGAGGCCGACGGCGTAGGCGAGCGCGCCTGCGCTGATCACGAACTCCGGCCGCGCCAGCCACTGCGCTGACGCCCCACCCAGGAGCACAGAGCCGATGAACATCAATGTAGTGACTCCGAGGAGCAGCC
>DASYQB010000028.1:0-18120 GCA_036005985.1 Candidatus Methylomirabilota bacterium
GCGGAGATCGCCGACCTCTACGCGGCAGGCTGCCGGTATCTCCAGCTCGACGACGTGAGCCTCGCCTATCTCTGCGACGAAGAGATGCGGGCCCGCGGGCGAGAGCAGGGCGACGATCCGGATGCCCAGCTCGCCCTCTCCGTGAAGCTGATCCAGGCGACCCTGCGCGATCGGCCCCGCGATCTCACGGTGTGCACCCATCTCTGCCGCGGCAATTTCCGGTCTTCGTGGCGGGCCCAGGGCGGCTACGCCACGGTGGCCGAGACCATCTTCACCCGGCTGCCCTACGACGGCTTCTTCCTCGAGTTCGACGATGCGCGCTCGGGGGACTTCTCCCCCCTCCGGCACGTGCCCAAGCACGTGCGGGTGGTCCTGGGTCTGGTCTCCTCCAAGGTGGGCGCCCTCGAGAGGATGGACGACCTCAAGCGCCGGCTCGACGAGGCGTCCCGGTACATCGCCCTCGACCAGCTCTGCGTCAGCCCTCAATGCGGCTTCTCGTCGACGGTGGAGGGCAACGACGTGACGGTGTCCCAGGAGCAGGCCAAGCTCGCCCTGTGCGTCGACCTGGCCAGGGACGTGTGGGGCGCCGTCTGAGGCTCGCGAGAACGCGATCTGGGTTAGACTGCTAGCCAATCCTATGAGCACCCACGTTGAGTAGACGATCCCGACACCGGCGCGGCCCGGGCGGGCGACCGCCTCAGGGTGGACCACCCCGGGGGCCGGGCCAGCAGCATGGCGGAGGGCCCTCGCGGCTGCCGCCTCCGCCGTCGGCAACCTCGGGGTTCGAGAGCCTCACCGCGGTGCAGCCGCATGAGCGGCTCCGCCTCGAGACCACCGCCGACGAGCTGTCCATGCGCGCCATGGATCTCATCACGCCCATCGGTCGCGGGCAGCGCGGGCTCATCGTGGCCCCGCCGCGCACGGGCAAGACCATCCTGCTCCAGCAGATCGCCAAGGCCGTGCTCAAGAATCATCCTGAGGTGGCGGTCATCATCCTCCTCGTGGACGAGCGTCCCGAGGAAGTGACGGACTTCCGCATGACCATCGGCAAGTCGGCGGAGATCGTCGCCTCGAGCAATGACAATCCGTACCGGCGGCATATCGAGGTGACCGAGCAGGTCCTCGACAAGGCCAAGCGCATGGTGCTCGAGAAGCGCGCCGTGCTTGTGCTCTTCGACTCCCTGACCCGGATGACCCGCGCCTACAACAACGAGCTGAGCTCGCGCGGGCGCACCATGTCGGGGGGCATCGACAGCCGCGCCTTCCAGATGCCCCGCGCGTTCTTCGGAGCCGCGCGCAAGGTCGAAGAGGGCGGCTCGCTCACCATCGTGGGCACGGTGCTCGTGGACACGGGCTCGCGCATGGACGACATCATCTTCGAGGAATTCAAGGGCACGGGGAACATGGAGCTGCATCTCTCGCGGGAGCTCGCGGACAAGCGCGTGTTCCCGTCCTTCGACATCCTCAAGTCGGGCACGCGGCGGGAAGAGCTGCTCTTCACCGAAGAGGAGCTCAAGCGCATCCATCTCCTCCGCCGGGCCCTGTCCGGCACCAAGCCGCCCCAGGCCATGGAAGCCATGCTGGAGCGGCTCCGTCTCACCGCCACCAACGTGGAGTTCCTCAAGTCCCTCGGCTAGAAGCTGATCGCGCTCCTACGGTGAGCTCAGCAGCCGGCGCACCAGCTCGATCAGGTCCGAAACGTTGAAGGGCTTGAACAGCACCGGCACTCCGCTTTCCTGCACGAAGCGATGCTCCTCGGATGCGCCGGCGGTTCCCGTGAGAAAGATGATGCGTTTCAGCGAATGCAGTTTCCGCTGGGCGAGCTCGCGGTAGAAGCCCGAGCCGTCGAGCTTGGGCATGTGCAGATCGGTGATGATGAGGTCGTAACGCTGGCGCTCGAGCTTCTGCAGCGCCTCGAGGCCATTGTTCGCCGTGTCGACGTCGTATCCCTCTATGCTCAGCATGTCGACCACCAGCTCGGTGATCATGGGATCGTCGTCGACGAGTAGAATTCGCGCGAGAGCAGGTGAAGGGTTATCGGCATTGGACATTGCATGCATCTCCTGCCCTAACAGGAGAGCAAGCCTCGGGCCACTGTCGCTCAGCGCATGGGAATCACGTAGTTAGCGCCGAGTAACAGATTTTTGCCGACTGAAATTGTCAGTCGGGAGCCCCCAAACGGGTAGCGCCCTCGCTTTACGATTCCATGCGACGGGGCGCCGCGTTTTTCGTGGGGCCGATGAACTCGACCATGTTGCCGTCGGGGTCCTTGATGAAAATCTGACGAAGCCCGGTGGGACCGGACACCACGTCGCGTACGGGGAGGCCCAGCTCCGCGATCTTGCTCGCACACTGATCAGCGTCCTCCGTCCACAGGGCGAAGTGCGCATAGCGCGCGAGAATCTTTTCGCGCTCGACGGCGGGCCGCACGAGCTCGTCGTTCAGAATGATATGCAGAGACAACCCGTTGCCGAGGCTGTACCAGATGCCGGGGAAGTTGAAGGCCGGTCGCGGAATCTCTTCGAGGCCGAGGAGACCAGTGTAGAATTCCCTCGCCTTGGCGACGTCGGTGACGGTGATGCTCACGTGATTCAGTTCCTTGAACAGGCCCATGTCGATCTCCTCCTTGCGTGTCGAGGGTGGCCGGACCGCCGCATCCCCCGCATGATACCCCTCCCGCCGCATGCCGCGGAATCCTAGCACGGATGAATTCCCCTCGCGTCCTGACCGCATCCGTGGACGGCGGGACGTCCGGAGATGACGATGCCCACGGGTTGGCCGTGCCGTGGTGGAGCCTGACCAAGACCGCACTTGCCGCGGCGGCCCTGGTCCTCGTGGCGGAGGGCCGGCTCGCGCTCGACGCGAGCCTCCGCCGTCGACCCTACACCCTGCGCCAGTTGCTCCAGCACACGGCGGGCGTGCCGGACTATGGCGGCCTCGCCGACTACCACCAGGCCGTGGCGCGGGGAGAGGAGCCGTGGAGCCGCGCCGAGCTGCTTCGTCGGGCCGACGCGGACCATCTCGTCTTCACACCCGGTCACGGCTGGGCGTATTCCAATGTGGGCTACCTCGTGGTGCGGGTTCTCCTCGAAGAGGTGACGGGGGAGGAGCTTGGCGCAGCTCTTCGCCGCCTCGTCCTGGATCCGCTCGGGGTGCCGGGCGTGAAGATCGCGACCGAGCCGAGCGATCTGGACGATACAGCCTGGAGAAATGACGCGCGCTACCATCCGGGTTGGGTCTATCACGGCCTCGCCGTGGGGACTCCTCCCGAAGCCGCGCTCTTCCTGCATCGCTTGATGTCTGGGGGGCTCGTGTCCGGTGAGCTGCTCGCCGCCATGCGCACGCCCTATGCGCTCGGCGGGCCCGTGGAGGGGCGGCCGTGGCGGACGGCGGGTTATGGCCTCGGGCTCATGGTGGATGTCGCTTCTCCGCGCGGACGATGCATCGGCCATACCGGCGGGGGACCGGGCAGTGTCGCGGCCGCCTATCACTTTCCGGATCTCCACCCGCCCCGGACGACGGCGGCCTTCGCGCCGGTCGAGGACGCCGCGGTGGTCGAGCGCGCCGTGCTCGCGCTCTGACGCGCTGATTCTTCGCACAACTTTACACTCGGCACATACGGTCTTGACACGCCCGCCGCAGTTTGGATATCGAGCGGGGCGGGTTGGCCCGCGTAACGAGACAACAACAGGAGGAAGGCGATGAGAACGATAGGGGCGCTTGGAGCACTGGCACTGGTGCTGGGCCTGACGCTGCCGGCGATGGCGCAGTCGCCGGCGACGTCGGATGCGATGCAGGTTCAGATGGGTCCGGGCGGAGGTGGATCTGGGATGGGCGGGCCGGGCCGGGGCGGGCCCGGGATGCAGAGTCAAAAGGGCCGCGGAGGCTGGCAGAGGCACGCCGGTCACCGCCACATGCGCCGGGGGCGCTCGATCGTCTTCATGGCGCTCCGGAACCAGAAGGAGCTGGGGCTGTCGCCGCAGCAGGTGAGCTCGCTCCAGCAGCTCGGGATGGACGCCGGTCGCGCCTCGATCAAGCGTCGGGCCGACGGTCAGCTCGCCAAGCTCGACCTGTTCGCCTTGATGAAGGCCGAGCCCGTTGACATGGCGAAGGTGGAAGCCAAGATCCGCGAGATCGAGCGGCTCAAGGCCGACGGCGCCATTGCCCGCATTCGGACCAACGAGGCGGCCAAGGCGCAGCTCACGCCCGATCAGCGGGAGAAGCTCAAGACCCTTCGCGCGGCCCGCGGGCAGCGCCGCGGGGGAGGCGAAGGCGGTGGCGATGGGACCAGCGAAACGCCATCCGCCCTGCACGACCGGTCGTAGCAATGCACGGCCCGCGGTTGCCAATCAACTGAGGGCTCTCTATGATGTGGCGCGCGCGGGGTCAGGACACCGGCCCCGCGCGCGATGATGTTCCCCCCACCCGGAGGAGGCAGCCATAGAGCGGGCGCCGAGGAGCGGGCCAAGAAGCATCTGGGAAGCATCGGGGCGAAATAGGCGCTGGCCATGCCGACCTCCGGGATGAGCAAGGACGAGCTTCGGCGGAGCGTCTACGAGGCCATCGATCGCCGGGCCGCGGAGATCATCGGTCTCGGCGAGCGCATCGCCTCCCACGCCGAGATGGGATTCAAGGAGGTCAAGACGTCGCGGCTGGTGCGCGAGACTCTCGACGGACTCGGTCTCGAGCCTGGCACCGGTCTGGCCATGACCGGCGTGCGGGCGGACGCGCGCGGGCGAGCGGGAGACGGGCCGACCTTCGCGCTCATCGGCGAGCTCGACGGCCTCCGCGTCACCGGGCATCCTCAGGCCGATGCGGAGACGGGAGCGGCGCATGCCTGCGGCCACAATGCCCAGGTGGCGGGCATGCTGGGCGCGGCCATGGGACTTCTCGACGCCAGGGCCTTCGATCACCTCGCCGGCCGCATCGCGTTCTTCGCCGTCCCCGCCGAGGAGGGCGGTGACATCGAGTGGCGTCAGGAGCAGATCCAGGCGGGGCGTCTCGAGTTTCCGTGTGGCAAGCAGGAATTGATCCGCCTCGGCCACTTCGACGACGTGGATCTTGCCATGATGATCCACACCAACTGGCGTCGCGAGGACGGCAAGGCGGGTGTGCCCGCCTCGAACAACGGCCGCGTGGGCAAGACCGCGCGCTTTCTCGGGCGCGCCGCGCATGCGGGCGGGACGCCCCACCTCGGTATCAACGCGCTCTACGCCGCCCAGGTGGCTCTGGCGGGGATCAACGCGGTGAGGGAGACCTTCCGCGACGAGGACTCGATCCGCGTCCATCCCATCCTGACCCACGGCGGCTCGCAGGTGAATGTGATCCCCGGAGAAGCGCGCCTCGAGATGTACGTGCGGGGCAAGAGCGCGGAGGGAGTGGCCGACGCGAGCGCCCGAGTCGACCGTGCCCTCCGCGCAGGCGCGCTCGCCCTGGGCGCCCAGGTGGAAATCGAGACGCTACCCGGTCCCATGCCGCTCCTCTGCGATCCCACGATGGCGAAGCTCTTCGAGAGGGCGGCCCGGGGCCTGGTGGGAGACGAGCACTACCGCAACATCCCGCATCGCTCAGGCTCCACGGACATGGGCGACCTGAGCCAGATCATGCCCATCCTGCACCCGTACATGGGCGGGGCCACCGGCGCCGGCCATTCCGCGGAGTTCAGGATTGTCGACGCGCAGCTCGGATACATTCAGCCCGCGAAGGCGCTGGCTTCCATGGCCATCGACCTGCTCGCCGACGGCGGCAGCGGGGCGCGCGAGGTGATGAAGACGGCCGCGCCCCCGATGACGCGCGAGGGCTACCTCGCGTATCAGCGCGGTATTGCCCGCCGCGAGCATTTCGACGGCGCCGCCTGACCGCGTGCGGCCCTAGGAGGCCTCCCCTCACCCTGCCCTCTCCCCCTTCGGGGGCGAGGGATTGGTCCCCTCTCCCTCGGGGAGGGAGAGGGCAGGGTGAGGGAGGGGTTAAGCGCTGTGGGCGAGCGGACCCCTGAGCAAACGACCGGGCAGGGCGCCCGTGTGCTTGCCGTCACGGAGCAGGACCTCACCGTTCACCACCGTGGCCGCGATGCCGCGGCAGCGCTGGGTGAGGCGCTTCGCGCCGGCGGGTAGATCGTTCACCACCTCGGGCATCTCCGGACCGATAGTCTCCGGATCGAAGACGACGAGGTCGGCGGCGAAGCCCTCGCGCACCAGCCCGCGATTGGCGAAGCCCCAGTGGGTCGCCGTGTCGAAGGTGAGCATGCGGACGGCCTGTTCGAGGGTGAGGGCCTGCTTCGTGCGCACCCAGTGGCTGAGAAGATGCGTCTGGAGCGAAGCGTCCATGAGCTGTGAGACGTGGGCGCCCGAGTCGGAGAAGGTCACCACGGTGCGCGGGTGCTTGATGAGCTCCAGCGCGTGGTCCTGGTTCTCGTTGGCGATGGGCTGGAGGAACAGGAGATCGAGGTCCTTCTCGAGGGCCACGTCGATCATGGCCTCCACGGGGTCCACCCCGCGCTGCTTGGCGATCTCCGCCACCGAGCGGTGCGGCCCTTCCACCGTGTCCATGACGAAGATCCATTCGTAGATGGGCGGCCGCGCTTCCGTACCCAGCGCCTTGCGATTGTCGCGCTCGCGCGCGGCCTCGACGAGGCGGCGGCGTAGCTCGGGATCGCGGAGGCGCTGCTTCTGCTCGGCGAGGGGAAGCGCCCGCAGGTCCTTCCACACGGGCAGCCGGTCGAAGGGAAGTTGCGTCTTGAACGAGAGGATGGCGGAGAGCCAGCGGCTGTGCACCTGGGCGAACATGCGGCCTCCCGCGGCCGCCGTGTCGTCGAGCAGTTGCGCGTACGTCCGCCAGATGTCGGGCGCGTCCTTGCGGCTGAAGAGGCCGAAGGTGACGGGGCGTCCCGTCTCCACCGCGAGCTCGCGCAGCCGGCGCTGATAGTCCGCGAGTCCGGGATGGCCCAGCTCGCGGTCCACGCTCTCTCCCGCGATCTCGAAGATGCCCGCGTTCATCTCGCCCATGGCGCCCACGAGGCGTCGCACTTCGTCCCACGCGGCCACGCGGCTCGCCACCGGGCGGCGGTCCGGTGTCTCGTGGCTGGTGGAGCGCGAGGTGGTGAAGCCCATGGCGCCTGCCGTGAGCGCGCTCCGGAGCTCGTTCTCCATGGCCTTGAGATCGTCCTCGGTCGCCACTTGGTCGAAGGCGCGCTCGCCCATGACATACGTGCGCAGGGCGGAGTGGCCCATGTAGCCGGAGTAGTTGATGCCCTTGGGCAGCGCCTCGAGCGTGTCGAGGAACTGGGCGTAGGTCGTCCACGTCCACTCGATGCCTGCTTCCATGGCCTCGGCGGAGATGTCCTCGGCGCGCTGCAGGTTACGGATGACGAGACTGCGGTCCGCCTTGGCGCACGGGGCCAGGGTGAAGCCGCAGTTGCCCATGACCACGCTGGTGATGCCGTGCCAGCAGGAGGACGTGCCGAGCGGGTCCCAGAAGACCTGGGCGTCCATGTGAGTGTGACCGTCCACGAAGCCGGGCGATACCACCCGTCCCTCGGCGTCGATGACCTCGCCTGCGGATTCCCGGATGCGGCCGATGGTGGCGATGCGGCCGTCTCTCACGCCGACGTCGGCGCGATAGCGAGGCAGCCCGGAGCCGTCCACCACCCAACCGTTCTTGATCACGAGGTCGTAGGCCATCAATCAGTCCTCCCTGTCCATGGGTCACCGCAACCTTCGGGGTGCGCCTATGGTACCCCACCCGCGGGTGTACTCAAGGGGTCTGGAATCCGGCTTTGACATGGCCCCGGGCCGCGCCTAGACTCCGTGGGCGCCGACATGGACATCGGGATCTTCGACCATCTCGACCGGCGGGACATGCCGCTCGACGACTTCTACGAGAGCCGTCTGCGCCTTCTCGAGCGATACGACGCGGCCGGCTTCCACGCCTATCACCTCGCCGAGCACCACGCGACTCCCCTTGGGCTCGCGCCCTCGCCCGGCATCTTCATCGCGGCGGCGACCCAGCGCACGCGCCACATCCGGCTCGGTCCCTGCGTCTACTGCCTCCCCCTCTACGACCCCCTCCGGCTCATCGAGGAAGTGTGCATGCTCGATCAGCTCTCGCGCGGGCGCTTTGATTTCGGAGTGGGGCGAGGCATCGTCCCCTACGAGATGGCGTACTTCAACCTCCACCACCTCGAGACGGAGGAGATCTACAAGGAGGGGCTCGAGGTCATCCTCCAGGGCCTGCAGAACGAGGTGCTCGAGCATCGGGGCCCGCGCTATACGTACCGCAAGGTCCCCATGATCCTGCGCCCCTACCAGAAACCGCACCCGCCGCTCTGGTATGGGCTGAGTCACCTCGCGGGCGCGGAGTGGGCCGCCGCCAACAAGGTGCACGTCCTCGCCAATGGGCCGTGCGACGCGACGTTGCCGCTCTTCCAGCGTTACCGCGACACGTGGCAGCGCACGCACGGCGGGGCACCCATGCCCAAGCTCGGCATCGGCCGCCACGTGGTGGTGGCGCCGTCGGATGCGGAGGCGGAGGCGATCGCCCGGCCCGCCTATGCCGCCTGGTACGAGAACCTGACCAAGCTCTGGCGCGATTTCGGCGCGCTGCCCATCCGCTTCGCGCGCGACTTCGACGAGGCGAGGGCGCGCGGCATCGCGGTGGCGGGCACGCCCCGCCGCGTGCGCGAAGAGCTGGAGAGCCAGATCCCGGCCAGTGGCTGCACCTATCTGGTCTGCCGTCTCATGTTCGGCGGGATGAGCGAGGCGGAGGCCGCGGCGTCGATCGATCTGTTCACGGCGGAGGTCATGCCGTACCTCGTCAAGCTCACTCCCCGCTGACCCCGTCGCGTGATCGACATCGACGGCGCCTACGATCTCCACGTTCACTCCGCGCCCGATCTCTTTCCCCGCATCGCCGACGACCGGCAGATGGTGGCCGATGCCGCGGCCAAGGGCTTCGCGGGGGTGGTCATGAAGAACCACTTCGAGGGCACGGCCTCGCGCGCGAAGCTCGCCGCCCCCGGGGCGGGCCGGCTCAAGGTCTACGGATCGCTCGTGCTCAACCGCTACGTGGGCGGAGTCAACCCGTACGCGGTGGAGGCCGCCCTGGGGCTGGGCGCACGCATCATCTGGATGCCTACTCTCGATGCGGCCTGCCACCGGCACGCCTTCGGCTTCGGCGGCGGCTTCGCCGCGCAGTCGAGCGGGCTCGAGACGCAGTCGGAAGGGTTGAGCATCCTGAAGGACGGGCGACTGATGCCGGAAACGCGCGAAGTCATGGCGCTGGCCCGGCAGCACGGAGCGGCCCTCGCCACCGGCCACGTCTCCTTCGAGGAGATCGCCGCCCTCGTGGCCGAAGCCGACGCGCAGGGATTCCGGAAGCTGATTCTCACCCACCCCTACGACAAGGCCCCCGGCCTCGAGCTCGAGCAGGTGCGCACGCTCGCGCGGCCGCACGTGCGCGTGGAGTTCGTCTTCTGCTCCATCACTCCCCGGTGGTCGTTCACCGACGCCGCCACCATCGCCCACTGCATCAAGACGATCGGCGCGGAACGGTTCGTCATCTCGTCTGACGGCGGGCAGGCCCACAATCCCATGCCCGCCGAGGGCTACCGGCGCTTCGTGGATCTGCTTCACGCGGAAGGGATTGCCGCCACCGACTTCCGTGTGATGTGCCGGGATAACGGCGACGACCTGCTCCACGGTTGAGGCGGGGCCCGGCTCGGCTGTGGCCGGCTGTGCTTGCACCGTCCCCGGGCCTCGGGTACCTTCGGGACTTCATGAAGCGAGCCATCGTCTTCGTCGCCGCCATCCTCCTTTCCTGTCTCCCGAATCGGCCCGCCGAGGCGCAGTCGCTGGCCCCCGTTCCGCGCATCGGTGTCCTGCGCTTCACTGAGCTCACGGGAGGCGACCAGTTCATGGAGGCGTTCCGCCTCGGCCTTCGAGAGCTCGGGTATGTCGAGGGCAAGAACCTCGCGGTGGAATGGCGCACGGCCGACGCAAACAGCGACCGCGCGGGCGAGCTCGCCGCGGAGCTGGTGCGCCTGAAGGTGAGCATCATCGTGGCCTCGGGCACCCTGGCCGCCGAGGCGGCCCGGCGGGCCACGCGGCGGATACCCATTGTGCTGGCGAGCGTGGCCGACGCGCGGGGATCGGGCTTGGTCGCCAGTCTCGCGCGCCCCGGCGGAAACATCACCGGCGTCTCCCTCAACTATCCGGAGACGACCGGCAAGCAGATCGAGCTGCTCCGCCAGGCCCTCCCGGGCCTGAGCCGCGTGGCCTTCCTCGGCTTGGCCACGGATCCCGCCTCGCGACTCTTCGTGGAGTCGATGGAGCGGGCGGGCCAACGCCTCGGGATTCACACCCAGGCTCTGCTCGTGGGAGGCGCCGACGAGCTCGACGGCGCGTTCGCGACCATGCGACGGGAACAGGTGGGGGCGTTGATCATCCAGCCTGTCTTCGTCGACTCCATCCGGAAGATCGTGGAGCTGGCCAACCGGCAACACCTCCCCACCGTCTCCTACCGACGTTACTTCGCGGAGGCGGGCGTCCTCCTCAGCTATGGTGCGGATCAGCGCGAGAGCTGGCGGCGTGCCGCCATCTACGTGGACAAGATCCTCAAGGGCGCCAAGCCCGGTAACCTGTCCGTGGCGGAGCCCGCCAAGTACGAGCTCGTGGTGAATCTGAAGACGGCCAAGACCCTCGGCCTCACCATGCCGCCCTCGGTGGTCGGACGGGCCGACGGCGTGATCCAGTGATCTCGCGCCGCCACTTCCTGAGAGCGGTGGGTGTGGGTGTTCTCGTGACGCCGCGCGCGGCCCGCGCCCAGAAACCGGCGAAGACCGCGCGCATCGGATTTCTCGGTCTGGGCTCGGCGGAGAGCACGGCGAGCCGGCTGGAGGTGTTCCGCGGCAGCCTGCGCGACCTGGGCTACGTGGAAGGGAAGAGCTACGTCATGGAGTACCGCTGGGCCGGGGGCAGCATCTCCCGTCTCCCCGATCTGGCCGATGAGCTGGTGCAGCTTCCTCTCGACGTGCTGGTGACCCAGGGCACGGCGGGCACGCGCGCGGCCAAGCGCGCGACCGCCACCATCCCCATCGTCATGACCGCCTCGCTCGACGCGGTGGGGGCGCGTCTCGTGTCGAGCATGGCGCGGCCGGGGGGCAACGTCACGGGCACCACGCTCCTGAGCCTGGAGACCAGCGCGAACCGGCTCGAAGCGCTCAAGGATGCCCTGCCGCGCGTGACCCAGCTCGGCGTCCTCCTCAATCCGGAGAATCCTGAAGTCGAGATCATGCGCCAGTCGTCGGAGCTCGCGGCCCAGGCGTTGAAGATGGGGTGCCAGGGCTTCGAGGCCCGCAAGCCCGAGCGAATCGACGGCGCGTTTGCCGCCATGGCGAGGAGCCGCGTGGATTCGGTGGCCATCCAGCAGGATCCCATGTTCGCCGCCCACGCCGCGGATATCGCGAGGCTGGCCGTGAAGCAGCGCTATCCATCGATCGGGGACAGGGAGTTCGCCCAGGCGGGCGGTCTCATTGGTCACGAGATGAGCATGGTGGAGGTGTGGCGCCGGTCCGCGTACTTCGTGGACAAGATTCTCAAGGGTAGCCGTCCCGCCGAGCTGCCCGTGGAGCGGATACGAAGGTTCGAAGTGATCCTGAATCTCAAGACAGCCAAGGCGCTCCGCGTCACCCTGCCCCCGAACGCGGTGGCGCAGGCCACCGAGGTCATCCAGTGAAGGACAAGACGGCGAGGCTTCTTGGTGTTACCATTCCCCCCGTCCGCGCAGGTCGCGCGGATCACGTGAATCAACCCCAAGCACCTTACGAGGAGAGGACGACATGGCCCAGTTGACGATTCCCCTGGATTCCGCTCGGTTCGCGAAGGGCATGACCTGGAAGGACTACATGGCCCAGATGGGCGACACGCGCGCCCGGACGGAAGAGAACTACAGCAAAGCCTCCCTCAACGAGGACGAGCGGAAGTTCTTCAGCGGCCTCAATCAGGTCAAGCACGTCCTGATGCTCGGGGAGAACTGGTGCGGCGACGTCCACCGCAACTCGCCCATGATCGCCCGCATCGTCGAGGCCATGCCGGGCGCGGAGATGCGCGTGTTCCTCCGTGACCAGAATGTCGACCTGACCGACTGCTTCCTGAACAACGGCTACCGCTCCATCCCCATCGTGGTCTTCTTCGACAAGGACTGGAACGAGATCGGGCGGTGGATCGAGCGCGCGGGCACGGCGACCCAGAAGTCGTTCGCCATTCGGGCCGTCACGCTCGACACAGCCACCGAGGACAAGAAGGACGCGGCCATGGCCGAGTTTCGCAAGCAGGTCCAGGCGACCTACGACGGCCCGGCCGACAAGAGCATGTGGCGCGAGACAGCGAAAGAGGTGCGCTCGGTGCTGGAGCAGCGCCTGGGTCTCGTCGGCAAGAAGTAGGCGCAGGCGGCTGAAAAGGGCCCATCTGCTTCGTTGACGCCCTCGGCCGCACGCTCAACGTAGAAGGACTACGCCTCGCGTGCGGCCGTCGGGCGTCGCCTCGCATCTGGGCCCTTTTGAGCCGCCTGCACGGCCTTAGACCGGCTGAAGGCCCATCTGCTTCGTTGACGCCCGCGGCCGCACGCTCGACGTAGAAGGACTACGCCTCGCGTGCGGCCGTCGAGCGTCGCCTCGCATCTGGGCCCTTTTGAGCCGCCTGCATGGTTTCCGGATCCCTAGCTCACCATGGCGTAGGTGCGCTGGATATTGAGGGCGAGTCCGGCGCGCCAGGGGCGGTAGTCGCCGTAGGCGGAGAAGGGTTTCTCGTAGGCGGGGGCGAGCCGGTCCGTGACGCGGCGCTGAACTTCTTCCAGCGTGGCGCCGCGGGCGGCCTCCTCGCGCACGGCCTCCACCATGTCGTGCACGTAGCCGCGAAAGATGCCGAGCCATTCGCGTCCGGTGGGAGCCCCGTGACCCATGATGATGTGGGTGAAGTCGAGCTCGGCGAGCCGGTCCAGCGTCCCCGCCCAGTCTTCCGGATAGCCGTCGCCCATGTAGGGCGTCCAGCCGATCAGGGCATCTCCCGTGATCACCACTTTTTCCCTGGGCAGGTACACGAACACATCGCCCGCGGTGTGGGCACGGCCGAGAAAGAGAAGATGGATCTCCCGGTCGCGCCGGTAGATCTTCATCGTTCCCTCGAAGGCCATGGTGGGGAGCGCGGGCTTGAGGGCCGTCACTTCGGCCAGATAGGCCTCGGCGAGGCGCAGGTCCTCACGCAGCCGCTCGCGCTCGCCGTCGCCGGCGGCTTTGGCGAGCGCGGCCTTGAGCTGGGCAATCTCCGTGGGCATCTGGCGGACATGGTCCTGGATGCGCTTGAGCCCCTTGCGGACCATGGCCTCGCGCGTGAGCTGGTTGGTGACGATCTCCGCGCCCGGGTAGACGGCGGGATAGACTTCGTTGCCATGCCAGTGGTCCCAGTGGAAGTGGGTGTTGACCACGTAGCGCACGGGCTTGGTGGTCAGATCCCGCAGATGCTCCACGATCACGCGGGCCGCCGAAGGCTTGGAGTGGGTGTCCACGATCACCAGGCCGTCGTCGCTCTCGATGATGGCGGTGTTGGAGTTGACCTTGTAGGCGGGCGCCGCCACCGCCGCATACACGCCGTCGGCCACTTTCTGGAAATCGAACTTCGCGTCGCCCTTGCTCGGTCCCTCGTGGCTGCAGCAGTCCATGGCGGGTGCGTTCTCCTTAGGGCTTGAGACCGTAGAGGCGGCGCGTGTTGTCCGCGAGGATCTTGCGCTTCTGGATGTCGGTGAGGTCGCCCCGCTCGCGGATCTCGTCGATCGAGCCGGGAAAGCTATGGTCCCAGTGGGGGAAGTCCGAGGCGTAGACGATCTGGTTCTCCCCCACCAGCTTCACCGCCTGCGGCAGCAGCCACTCGTCGGCTTCGCAGGAGAAGTAGATGGAGCCGCTCCGGATGTACTCGCTGGGCTTCTTGCGGAGGGCGGGCGCCTCCTCCGCGCGCTTGGCGTACTCATCGTCCATGCGCTCCATCCAGTACGGCGCCCAGCCGCAGCCCGCCTCGAGGAAGGCGATGCGAAGGCGCGGGAAGCGCTCGGGAATGCCCTCGTAGACCATGGAGGTGATCTGGCGCATCTGACCGAAGGCGTGCGAGCACGTGTGCGCCTGGATGAAGCGCGGGAAGAGATCCACACCCGCCCCGCCCAGATGCGAGCCCGAGGCGTGGACGCCCAGCATCACCCCGAGCCGGTCCGCCTCCTCGAACACGGGGAGGAAGCGCTCGTCGCCCAGGAGGTGAGTGCCGTCGGCCGCGAGCATGCCGCCCACGTGGCCCAGCTCGCTCACCGCGCGACGGAGCTCGAGGGCGGCCGCCGCGGGATCCTGCACGGGCAGGAGGGCCACCGCCTGGAGGCGGGGGGTCACCTTGATGAACTCCTCGTGCATGAGGGTGTTGTAGGCACGGCACAGCCGCACCGCCCACTCGCGGTCCTTGAGAAAGCTCATGAAGAGACCGAGGGTCGGGTAGAGCACGGTCAGCTCCATGCCGCCCTTGTCGAGGGCGCGCAGCCATTCCTCGGCGCTGCCCGCCCAGTCGTGGAACTTGTCGACGAGCCGCCGGTCCCAGCCGTCGGCGGTGTAGAGCGGGAAGGTGAGGGAGCGGCGCCGATAAGGCTCGTCGAGATACTTGGCGAGCTGCTCGTACGACTCGGTCACGTGGCCGTCGGCATCGAGGACGGCATAGGTGGACTGGCTCATGACTTGGCTCTCCAGTGCGGGATCGCATCGGGGTTCACGCAGTGGGCGGGCGCTTCGCCCCGGGTCGCGGCAAGGATCTGCTCGAGGGCGAGGCGGAGGTTGGCGCGCCGCCCCGCCTCGCTGTGGCTCACATTGTGCGGCGTGAGGATGAGGCGCTCGGGGTCCACACCCCGCAGCGGGTTGACGGGAGGCAGCGGCTCCTTGACGAAGGCGTCCACCGCCGCCCCCGCGATCCACCCTTCGCCGAGGGCGCGCGCGAGCGCTTCCTCGTCGGCCATCTCCCCCCGCGCCGTGTTGACGAGGAGGGCGGTGGGCTTCATGCGCCGGAGCTGCTTTTCTCCGATGAGCCCGCGCGTCTCGTCGGTGAGGGAGGCGTGCAGCGATACGACGTCGGACTCGGCGAGGAGCGTCTCGAGATCGACGAGGGTGGCATCGAGAGTCTCCGCCCGCGCCACGGAGATGTAGGGATCGGACGCGAGCAGCCGCACGTCCCAGTTGACGAGTCGGCGCGCCACGTGAGAGCCCACGCGGCCGAGCCCGACCAGCCCCACCGTCTTGCCGAAGAGGAAGTCGCCGCGGTCCTGGCGCTGGGCCCACTCGCCGCGGCGGAGCTTGGCCTCGTTGTGCTTGACCCGCTTGAGCAGCATGAGGATGAGGCCGATGGTCGCCTCGGCCACCGCGATGAAGTTCTCCGGCGTCGGACTGTTGGCCACGAGGATGCCGAGCTGGGTGGCCGCCTCCAGATCGATCTTGTCCGTCCCGATGAAGGACACGATGACCAGCCGGAGCCGGGGCGCGGCCTCGAGGACGCCGCGGCTGATCGTTTCGAGGTGGGAGGCGAGAATCACATCGGCGTCCCGCGCCGCTTCGATGAGATCCGCTTCCGTATACGGCGCGCGACCCGGCTGATCGAGCGGCCGTCCGATGATGATCTCGTGCCCCGCGTCGCGAAGGGCCTGGAGCTCGTCCGGGGTGCCGCTGGGTCCGGTGGCGAGGATCTTCATCACGGCTTCCTGCAGATGACGTTGAGGAGAACCTGGCGCTTCTCTTCCTTGACGATGCGCAGTCCGCGCGCGAGAGCCTCGGGAAGCTGGGCGGGGTCCTCCACCCGCTCGCCGTGGCCGCCCGAGGCGCGGCACACCATCTCGTAGTCGGGGGCCGGCTCGAGGGCGGTGAGGGGCATGGAATCCGTCTTCACCGCCCAGCCGTCGCGTGCATGAGTCTGCACGGCGCGCTTGACCGCGTTCCAGGTGCGATTGTTGAAGATGACGAAGAGCGCGGGCAAATTGTATGCGCGCGACACGAAGTGGGCCGCGGTGGGCGCCCCGAAGATGTACGCGCCGTCACCCACGCAGCAGATGACCGTCTTGTCCGGCGCGGCCAGCTTGGCCCCCAGCGCGGCCCCCAGACCCCAGCCGAGTCCGCCCGATGACGGCGCGGCGAAGTAGCTTCCCGGCCGCTTGAAGCAGGCCTGGCTCGCGTCGAGATCGTATTCGTTGACCACGATCGTCTGGTCGTCCACGAGGTCGCCCACGCAGCGCGATACCCAGGCCATGTCCATCGGGCTTTCGGGCTGTACGGTGCGCGCGCGTGTGGCGGCCGCCGCCACCGTGCTCGCGTGCACGGCTTCCCCGCGGGCCCGGCGCTCCGCGACGGCGCCGGCGTCGGCCCGGCGCCCCACGGCTTCCGCGAGGGCCTGCAGGGCGAGGCGCGGGGTGCCCGCCAGGGCCAGATCGGTGGGGAAGCCGCGGATCGGGTAGCGCGAGAAGAGCGGATCGACGCCCACGTGCACGATGCGGGCCTCGGGGCGCGGATGCTTGAGCCCGGGGAACCACGGCACGTCGGACTCGACCACGAGCACCGCGTCGGCCGCTTCGAGATGCGCCGCGGCGTCGAAGCCGCCGTGGAGCGGATGGTCCTGGGGGAAATTGAGATAGGTGTGGAACTGCTCGAACACCGGGGCCCCGAGCGCCTCGGCGAGGGACACGAGGGCGGCCACCGCCCCCGGATCGCGGCCGGCCGCCTTGACGATGATGATCGGATTCCGCGCGGAGGTGAGGATCTGCGCCGCCTCGTTCACGATCTCCGGGGCGGGCACGAGCGGGCCGGGCTTCACCATGCGCGCCGGATCGGCGTACTCGATGGCCTCCTGCCGCTCGGCCAGCACCTCGCGGGGGAGGGTGAGATAGACGGGACCCTGTGGCTCGGCGTGGGCGAGAGTGAGGGCGCGGTCCACCACCGTCTCGAGGTGCGAGGCGCTGCGGAGCTCGTAGTCCCACTTCACGAACTCGCGCACCATGGCCGCCTGGTCGAAGGACTCCTGCGCCCAGTGAATGGGGCGATCGCGGCTGCCCGAGTGTCCCGCCTCGGAGATGGGATTGCGCCCCGCGCTGAAGAGCATGGGCACGTTGGCGCGGGCGGCGTTGATGATGCCGCCTACCGCATTGCCCGCGCCCACGATGACGTGGACCATCACCGCCTGCGCGCGCCCCGTGACCATCGCGTAGCCGTGGGCCATGGCCACGGCGGGGATCTCGTGAGGCACGGTGATGGGTCGCGGCGCCGTCTGACCTTGGGCCCCCCGCTTGGCATACGCCTCGATGAGGGGTGCGAAGTCCGTCCCCGCATTGGCGAAGAGATACTCGACGCCGCGCGCGGCGAGGAGCTCGAGGTATGCTTCGGCGGTGCTCTCGACGGTCGCTCGCTTGAGCATGGCGAATTCTCCTTTGCGCGAAGGCGTTGGCGGAAAAAAGCGTGCCGAGCTTAGCGCCCGGCGGAGGGGCGGTCAAGAGCGCTGGTGATTCGCCTGGGGGAACGGAAGGGCGGAGGGTCCGCGCCGGAGAGGGCTAGCGGGTGGTGGTCCCCTTGGAAGGAGCCTTGGTGTCCTTCTCGTTGAGGGCCTCGACCCGAGCCTGGAGACGCTTGACCAGCTCCGGGTAGCCGGAGGTGCGGATCACCCGGTCGAACTGCGAGCGATAGTTGGAGATCAGGCTCAGGTTCTCGATCAGGATGTCGTAGATGAGCCAGCGATCCCCCTTGCGGAGCAGCCGGGACTCTACCGGCACCTCCGTACCCTTGGAGGTGATGATGCGCGCCCGCACCACCGCCCGGTCGCCCTCGACCTGCTCGCTCATGTAGGTGAGCCGCTCGCCGCCGTACTCGTCGATGCGCGAGATATACGTCTGCTCGAGCAGGTTCGCGAAGAGCTTGGCGAACTCCTCGCGCTCCGCGGGCGTGCGCTGCTGCCAGTGCTGGGCGAGCACGCGCTGGGCTGTTTCCGTGGTGTCGAACACCTCGCTGGCGATCTTGCGCACCGCCGCCCGCTTCTCCGGGAGGGAGAGGCTGGGATTCTCCAGAACCTTCAG
>DASYQB010000029.1:0-2462 GCA_036005985.1 Candidatus Methylomirabilota bacterium
CGCCGAGGTAGGCCTCGAGGACGACGGGATCGTTCGCAACCTCCTCCAGCGTGCCCTCGGCGATGCGGCGGCCGTCGTCCATCACCGTCACCTGCTGGCAGAGCCGCCGCAGCTCGGCCATCTCGTGAGAGACGATGAGAAACGTCACTCCCTCATCGCGATTCATCCGGATGATGGCTTCCATGATGATGTCGCGAATGGTGGGGTGCACTCCCGCGAAGGGCTCGTCCATGAGGATGAGGTGGAGGGGGTGAATCATGAGGGCGCGCGCGATCTGGACGAGCATGCTCTGTCCACCCGAGAGCTCACGCGCCTGGGCATGGCGCATGCGGTCGAGGGTCACGAAGTCGAGGAGGCGGCGTCCCTTCTCGCGGATCTCCGCGAGGGGCCGCTGGCTTCCCCGGTCGAGGGCGGCGAGGGCGGGCAGCAGCACGTTCTCGAGCACCGTCATGTTGCCGAAGAGCTTGGAGATCTGGAAGGTCCTCGCCACTCCGCACGCCGTGATCTGGTGGGGGCGAAGGCGGTCGGTCCTCTGGCCGCACAGATGGATCTCCCCGCCGTCGGGACGGTAGAGGCCGGAGAGCACGTTGACGGTGGTGGTCTTCCCCGAGCCGTTGGGGCCGATGAGCCCGCGGATCTGGCCGCGGGGCACCGCGAGGGAGAGCCCGTCGACGGCCACCAGCCCGCCGAAGCGCTTGGTCATTCCCCGCGTTTCCAGCACCAGGCTCCCCGCCCTCACGGCCTCCGCACCCATTCCTTCAGCGCCTGCTCGTCCACCTCGACTCCGAGGCCCGGGCCATCGAGGGCGAGAATGGCGCCGTCGGCGTAGCGGACGGGCTCGCGCACCACGTCGCCCTTCAGGAGCAGGGGCCCGAAGAGCTCGCATCCCCAGGTCACGGGCGCGGCGGCGAGGGCCACGTGGAGATAGGCGGCGGTGCCGAGCGATGTCTCGATCATGCAGCCGACATAGCAGCCCAGGCCCGCCGCTTCGGCGATGCGGGCGATGGCCATGCTGCCGCGCAGACCCGCAGACTTCGTCAGCTTGAGGCCGAGGATGCTCACCCCGCCGAGGCGCGCGATGGCGAGGGCGTCCTGGGGAGAGAAGCACGACTCGTCGGCCATGATCGGCACGTCCACGCGCCGGCCGAGCTCCGCCAGGCCGTCCAGATCCCAGCGGGGGACCGGCTGCTCGACGAAATCTATGCCGAACGGGGCGAGAGCGCGGATGGCGGTGAGCGCGGTCGGACGATCCCAGCCCTGATTGGCGTCGACGCGGAGCGATACGTCGGGGCCGAGCGTCTCGCGGAGCCGCCGCACGCGCTCGACGTCCTCCGCCACGGGACGGGCCGCCGTCTTGATCTTGAAGATGCGATGCCCATGCGCAACCTTGATCTGCGCCTCCTCGATCTCCGCGCGGGGATCGGCCACGGCGAGGGACCAGGAAAGCGGCACGCGGTCGCGCACCCGGCCGCCGAGCAGCCGGTGCACGGGCACACCGAGCGCGCGCCCGTTGAGATCCCACAGCGCCATCTCCACCGCGGCCCGCGCGAACGGATTGCCCTGCACCCGGCGCGCCATCTCGCGCGCGACCGGCTCGATCCCCGCCGCGTCGCATCCGAGCAGCCCGGGCGCGATATAGCGCTCGATGGTGACGGCGATGGACTCCGCAGACTCCTCGCTCCACGTCGGGCCGCCCAGGCACGCCGCCTCACCCCATCCCACGAGTCCGTCGGCCGTCTCCAGGCGCACGAAGACGAAGTTGACCGCCTCCAGTGTGGTGAAGGACATCTTGTGCGGACGCTCGACCGGGATATCCGCCTGGATCACCCGCACGTCGGCGATCTTCATGTGGCCAGCTCGTCGAGAATCGCTCGCCCCCGTTCAGAAGGTGTTGGCCCGGCGTGGACGCCACCGGCCCGGAATCGGGCCATCGGGCCAGCGGCGATGCGTCAATATCCATGCTGCTCGCGCGGCCGTCAAGCACGATCTCGGTCACGAGGTATGCCGACGGAATGCACAAAAGTCGGGCTCGCCCTTCGTTTCAAGGAGCGAGCGGAGAGGTGCGAGAGATGCTCTCGCGAAGGCGGGAAGGTGATGGGACCGGCGATCGTGCTGCCCCGGCCACCAGGGCGTCGGAGTCTTGCTTCCCCGGGGTGAGTCTCAGGCGGGCCGGGGCGGCAGTCCCGGGCTTACCGCGTCGTGAACCATGCGAACGAGCGTGGTGATGTCGAACACGGGCCGGCCCGTGGCGGCCTGGATGTCCGCGCGATACGGCGGCATGTTGGTGCATTCGAGCACGATGGCCCCGATCTCCGGATTCGCCTCGACGAGCCCACGCGCCACCGTCAGATGCTCCTCGCGAGCGACCTCGACGTCCATCTCCATTTGATTGTCGAGCATCACGCGCGTGAACTCCTTCTCCGTCTCGAGGCCCGCTACCACGGTGGGGATGTCCCGGGTGA
>DASYQB010000030.1:0-4423 GCA_036005985.1 Candidatus Methylomirabilota bacterium
CAGGGTGAGGGTGGTTTGAAGACGACGCTCTCTCACGTGGAAGGCCCCTTACCCTGACCCTCTCCCCCGAGGGGAGAGGGAAGTGCGGTCATTTGATTCGATACAGCGGGGCGAGGAGCTGGAAGGTCTCGCGGGCCGCGCGGGCGTAGTCGCGGGGCTTCCAGCGCGCCGCTTCCTGCGCGGGCACCGCGCGTCCGAGCACGACCTGGCCGTCGCGCGTGCGCACCAGCTCGTCACCGAGCTGTGCCACCTCGTCGGAGGACATGTCGGCGAGGACGGCCGCGGGTGCCTCGTCGTGCTCGTTTTTGAACCAGGCGAGGCCCTTGGCGCGCCGGAGGACGGGGGCGAGCTTGGGACCCTGGCGCTTCCACGAGGAGGCCCAGCGCTTCTTGCCCGCGTGCTCCGGGCCCGCTTCGAAGAGAAACCGCACGGCGCCGCGCGACACCGCCACCTTGAAGTGGCAGTGCTTCTTGTAGCCGCGCTTGTCGAGGGCGAAGGCGACCCAGGTGTCGTCGGGCGCGTGCACGGTGCGCCGGGCGTGCTTGGCCACGTGGGCGAAGGCCTGGTCGCCGGCGATGCGTCCGACGTCGGGCAAGAGATCGCGAGCCATCGCCTCGAGCTTGGGACGGATGCGCGTCTTGATCGCTTCCATGCGGGGCTTGAAGCCGTCGATCTCGAAGACCTTGAAGTCGGCCGGGGTGAAGCCGGGGAACGCCATGCCGGGGCCTCCTCAGGGGTACGTCGTGTCCGGGTCGAGGGGGAAGATCGGCCGACGGATGCGCTTGAAGTCGAACCGCGTGAGATTGGACGAAGACAGCCCGGGGGCGTCCACCTCCACGATCGCGCGCGCGATGGGCTCGAAGGCCGCGCGGTAGTGAATGGTGGACTTGACCACGAGGATCTTGTGATCGAGCGGATCGAGCCCGACGAACCGTATCATCTCGGGATCCAGCGTCTGCCAGCGGTACGAGATCAGGATGACCTTGACGTCGTTGATGTCGAGCACCGCGGTGGTGCCGAGGCGGCCGGGCAGGCCGCGCGCCATCGGCCCCTTGTGAACGAACCGCCCGTCGGAGAGTGTGCGCACCACCCCGGTCACGAGTAGTGGTGCCCCGTGCCGGCCATCGACCTTGCCCCCGACCTCCAGGGTCACGGACGTGCCCACTCCCGCCTTGACGCATTCCGCGACGGCGCGCGGATCACACAGGCAGGCCACCACCGCCGAGCGCGCGCCTACCCGAACGAGCTCGCGCAGGATCTCCGTGCCGTCACCGGCCGCGCCGCCTCCTGTGTTGTCAGCCATGTCGGCGAGCACGATGGGCTGGCCTTCGGCGGCGAGGGCCTTGGCCACCGCGTCTCGCACGGGGAGCGCGGTATGGATGAACTCGTGGCGATGCGCCCACGCGGTGTCCGCGAGCTGATCGGCGAGACGGTCGGCGAGGGCCTGGTCACCGTCCGTGACGACATAGATGCCGAAGCCGGCGTCGGGGATGTCGGCGAGGGGAAAGCCGGCGAAGATGGAGATGGAGATCACCTTCGGATCCTTCTCCATCTCGTCGGCCATGTCGTAGAGCCGTCGCATCGGCCCGCGGCTCGTGCCCTGATTGCCGAGGGGAGGGAGGAGGGGCGGCTTGCGCAGGGCGCGGGTGGGCCTGACCCGCCGGCCGATGACGTCGATCAGCCGCTCCGTCGCCTCCACGCCCCGCTCGCCCATGTCCACGTGAGGGTAGGTCTTGTAGCCGTGGAGGAGATCCGCCTCGCGCACCATGGTGTCGGAGAGATTGCCGTGGAAGTCGAGGGTGACCGCGATGGGCACGTGGGGCCCCACCACCCGGCGCACGGCTTCGATGAGATCGCCCTCTCCGTCGTCGAGCCCCTCCGGCACCATGGCCCCGTGCAGGTCGAGGAGCACGCCGTCCAGCGCGCCCGCCGCCTTGAGATCGCGGAGCATCCGCTCCTTGACGTGGCCGTAGATGTCTCTGGTGACGAGGCCGGCGGGGGACGCGGAGGCGGCCACGGACGGGATGAGGGTGGCGCCGCGTCGAGTCGCCTCGTCGATCATCCCCCCGAGGCAGGTGCCGGTGCCACGGAAGGCCTCGATGATCTCGCCGCCGTAGCGCAGGTTGCGCGTCTCGAACTGCTTGCGGTCGGCGGGGACATTGCTGAAGGTGTTCGTCTCGTGCGCCATCATGGCCAGGAACAGTCTCACCCCGCGCCTCCTCGACGGTCGTTCGCCGCCCCGCGAGAGTACAAGAAGGCCGGGGGCCGCTACAAGTAGCCTTTACAATTTCATGTGCGGATCGAGCCAGTCGCGGAGTCCGTTGCCCATCAGGTTGATGACGAGGGTGGTGATGAAGATGGCGAGGCCGGGAAAAGCGGCGATCCACCACGAGTTGAGCATGTAGACGCGACCTTCGCCGAGCATGTTGCCCCACGCAGGTGTGGGCGGCTGCACGCCGAGCCCCAGGAAGGAGAGGAACGACTCCAGAATGATGACCTGGGCGATCTGCAGGGTAGCCACCACCACGATGGGCGAGATGAGATTGGGCAGGATCTGGCCGAAGATGATGCGGAGGTGGCTCATGCCGAGGGCGCGGGCCGCC
Organism: Candidatus Methylomirabilota bacterium; assembly: GCA_036005985.1. Classification (GTDB taxonomy): domain Bacteria; phylum Methylomirabilota; class Methylomirabilia; order Rokubacteriales; family CSP1-6; genus AR37. The sequence goes on from DASYQB010000030.1 coordinate 2,604, forward strand.
ACCACGAACTCTCGCTCGCGGAGCGCGAAGGTCTCCGCCCGGATGATCCGCGCGTAGACGGGCCAGCCCGTGGCCCCGAGCACCATGATCATGTTCGGCACGCTCGGGCCGAGCACGGCGATCACCGCGAGGGCGAGGAGCACGAAGGGGAAGGTGAGCATGACGTTGATCAACGTCATGATGCTCCAGTCCACTCGGCCTGCGAAATAGCCCGCGGCCAATCCGAAGAGCACGCCGATGGTCGCCGACAGCAGCACCGCCGACACCCCGACCACGAGCGAGACGCGCCCGCCCCAGATCACGCGCGAGAGGAGATCACGTCCAATCTGGTCCGTGCCCAGGAGGTGCTGTCGCGTGCCGCCGTCCATCCAAGCCGGTGGCGCCATGCGGTGCCTGATGTCCACGGAGAGGGGATCGTGGGGCGAGATGACGGGGGCGAGGACGGCGCTCAGTACAACGACGAGGAAGACGGCCGCGCCGCCCACGCCCCATTTGAGGCGCCCCAGCCGTCGCCACGCGGCGCCCGCGGACTCCGGCGCGGCCGGGGCCTGGAGCCCCGCCGTGGTGACGGTCGCGCTCGGGCCGACCGCCATCAGGCACCCGCCCTGATGCGCGGATCGATCAAGCCCACGAGCAGGTCGACGAAGGCGTTGACGATGACGATGATCAGGGCGAGGAGGACGACGGCGCACTGAACGACGGGGAAGTCCTGGTTTCGGATGGAATCCACGGTGAGCGTCGCCACTCCGGGCCAGGCGAAGACGGTCTCGGTGATGAAGGCGCCGCCCAGGAGCTGGCCGAACTGCAGCCCCAGCACGGTAATGACGGGGATGCAGGCGTTGCGGAAGGCATGCTTGACCACGACCATGCGCTCCGCGACGCCCTTGGCCCGCGCCGTCTTGATGAACTCCATGTTCATGACCTCGATGATTCCGGACCGCACGAGCCGCATGGTGATCGGAGCAAGGAAGGCGCCGAGGCAGAAGGCCGGCATGATGAAGTTCTGCCACGTCCCGTAGCCCGAGGCCGGCAGGAGTCTCAACCTCACGGCGAAGATGATGATGAGCATGATGCCGAGCCAGAAGATCGGCATGGCCTGCCCGGCCACGGCGAGGAGCGTGCACAGGGTGTCCACGAAGGAGTGCCGCTTGAGGGCGGCCAGAACGCCGAGCGGGAGCGCGATCAAGAGCGCCACCCCGAGCCCCGCCAACGTGAGATAGATCGTCGGCGGCATACGGTCCACGACGAGGCGGAAGGCGGGGGCATTGCCGTACCAGGAGCGGCCGAAGTCGCCCTGGACGGCACCCGTCGCGAACTTCCAGTACTGGACCCAGATCGGCTGGTCCAGGCCCATGAGGTGCTTGTAGCGGATGTACTCCTCCTTGCCGGCGTTCTGGGGCAGGAGCAAGGTGACCGGATCCCCAATGATGTGAAGGATCGAGAAGGCGAGGATCGAGATGCCGAGAATGACGACGACGAGCTGGACGAGCTGGCGGATGAGATAGCGCCGCATCGAGGGCGACGGCGCGACGGGCGGGAGCGCCTGGACGCGCGACCCGCCCGCCCCGCCGAGGTTCCGCCGCTACTTCTTCCGCGGAGTCACGAGGAACATGCGGTCGACCTCGTCAGGCGGCGCTGAGTACTCGACGCGGTTCGAGATGCCCCAGACGCCGCGGAGGCCCCACTTGTAGAGATACGCCGCCTCGTCGAAGAGGAGCTTCTGGGCCTTGGCATAGACCTCGGTCCGCTTCTTCTGGTCGAGCGTCGAGCGCCCGGAGACGATGAGGTCGTCGAGCTCCTTATTGCAGTAGTAGGCATAG
>DASYQB010000031.1:0-5163 GCA_036005985.1 Candidatus Methylomirabilota bacterium
CTGCGGCTGTTTTACGGGGCCGCCGCGAACACGAACAGCCATCCCGCCCTGGAGGCCTACAAGCGCGCCTATCCCAAGGAAGCCGCGGAATCCCAGCGCCTCCAGGAAGAGCTCGAGAAGCGAGGGCGCTGAGCCATGGCCCAGATCGTTGCCGTCATGGCCATGACGCATTCCCCGGGATTGACGGGCTGGTTCGATCGCGCGTCCAAGGAGTATCAGGAGCAGGCCCTGCGCGCCATGACCGACATGCGCGAGCGCCTGACCGCCGCGCGCCCGGACGCCATCGTGGTGTTCAGCAATGACCACCTGCTCAACTGGCCGATCAACAATACGCCGGAGTTCACGGTGGGGATCGCGGGCGAGCACGTCGGCCCCGCCGACTGGTACGACGAATGGCTGGGCCTGGAGAAATACACGATCCCGGGGCGGCCCGCCCTCGCCCGCTACATCGTCAACGAAGGGGCGCGGCGCCGGATCGCGTTCTCGTACCTGCGAGACATGCAGTTCGACGACGGGATCTCTGTCCCCATGCACTACCTGAACCCGGCGGGCGCCATTCCCCTCGTACCCGTGACCATGAACTGCACCGTCCCCCCGATTCCCACTCCGGCGCGCGCCTACGAGGTGGGCACGACCCTCCGCGAGATGCTCACGGCGTATCCCGGCCCCGAGCGCATCGCCATCCTCGCCACGGGAGGGCTCTCGCACGAGCCCGGCGGCCCGCGTTACTTCTGGGTGGACGAGGAGTTCGATCTCTGGTTCCTCGACCTGCTGAAGAAGGGGGACCACCAGGCTCTCCTGCGCGAGTGCACGCTCGAGCGCATGGAGGAGGCTGGCTCCGGTGGCACCGCGGAGCTGATCGCGTGGGTCCTCGCCATGGCCTTCACCAAGGGCCCCGCCGAGGTGCTCGCCTACATGCCCGCTCTCGCCTGGCGCTCGGGCACCGGCATGGTCGTCTGGCCCCACCTCGCCTAGGTAGTTCCCTCTCCCCCACCCCGGGGGAGAAGGCAGGGTGAGGGGGCGTTCGATCCCCTCTCCCCCATCGGGGGAGAGGGCAGGGTGAGGGGGTTAGTTAATCAAAGTGTCGACTACCGGCGCCCCCGTTCGTCTTCTACGTAGACGAACAAAAGGAGGCCAACCATGGCGAAGTATCTGGTAGTGGTTCGGGGCACGGGCATCCCCAGCACGCTCAGCCCACAGGAAATGCAGAAGATCATCCAGAAGTACGTGAGCTGGGCCGAGGAGCTCCGCAAGTCCGGCCGGGCCGTGCAGGGCGAGAAGCTGCGCGCCGGCGAGGGGCGCGTCCTCCGTAGCCAGGGGGGAAAGATGGCGGTCACCGACGGCCCCTACGCCGAGACCAAGGAGATCGTCGGCGGCTTCTGGCTCATCGAGGCCGGGAGCTACGACGAAGTGCTCACCCTGCTCGCGAACCATCCCCATCTCGACAGCCCGGGCAGCCTCGAGGTGCGCGAGGTCGAGGACACGAGCCGGCGGGGCTGAGCGCAGCGTGGAACCACCCGAAGTCGGCGCGCTCGTCGAGCACCTCTTCCGCCATAGCGCGGGACACATGGTGTCTCGGCTCGCGCGCTGGCTCGGAGCGGCCCGCCTCGATCTCGCCGAGGAGGCAGTGCAGGATGCCCTCCTCCGTGCGCTGGCCACCTGGCCCTTCCGCGGCGTTCCCGCGGAGCCGCGCGGCTGGCTCTTCCAGGTGGCGAGGAATCGTGCCGTCGATCTCCTCCGGCGCGAAGCCTCGCTGCGCGGCAAGCTCGACGGCTTCGACGGGTGGCTGGAGGAATCTCCGCCGGCCCCCGCCCTGGGCGACGACGAGCTCGCCATGATCTTCATGTGCTGTCACCCGTCGCTTCCGCCGGCGGCTCGCGTCGCCCTCACCCTCAAGACGGTGGGCGGATTCAGCGTGGAAGAGATCGCGGCGGCCTTCCTCGCGGAGAGCGAAGCCATCGCCCAGCGTCTGGTGCGGGCCAAGCGTCAGATTCGCGAGCAGGCGATCGCCATCGAGATTCCTGCAGAGGAGGAGCTGGGCGGCCGCCTCGACAGCGTGCTCGACGTCCTCTACCTCCTCTTCAACGAGGGCTATAGCGCCCACGGCGGTCCCAACCTGACCCGGGCCGAGCTGTGCGGCGAGGCGATCCGGCTGGCCGAGATTCTCGCCGGGAACCCCGCCACGGATCGGCCCGTGGTGCACGCCCTCCTCGCGCTCATGCTCCTGCAGGCAAGCCGCCTGCCCGCGCGCGTGGACGAGGCGGGAGACGTTCTGCTTCTCGCCGAGCAGGACCGCGGCGTGTGGGACCAGGAGCTGATCGGACGGGGACTCCACCACCTCGACCGCGCGGCCTCCGGGCGCACCATCACCGCCTATCACGTCGAGGCCGCCATCGCGGCCGCGCACGCGGTGGCCGTGGACGATGCCGCGACGGACTGGGGCTATGTCGTGCGGCTCTACGACGACCTGCTCGCCATCAAGCCGTCGCCCGTGGTCGAGCTGAACCGGGCCATCGCCCTCGCCATGACGGAAGGTCCGGCCGCGGGCATCGCGGCCATCGACCGCATCGAGCAGGACCCCGCCCTGGCCCGCTACTATCTCCTGCCCGCCGCCCTCGGCCGTCTCTGGCTCGAAGCGGGCGACCCGGAGCGCGCCGCGCGCTATTTCGAGGAGGCGCTGACCCGGCCGTGCTCGGCCCCCGAGCGCCGCTTTCTCGAGCGACAGCTCACGAAGTGTCGACCAGGTATCCCACGATGAGCCGCCGCTAGCGGCCCGCCTTGTCGCCGACGAGATCGCGGGGAGCGAGGGACACGAACGCGAGAGGGCCCGCCGGGGTGAAGAGCGGAGGACTAGCCGCGGCGACGGGAGCTCACGCGAAGCGCCATCCGTCGAGGGTCCGGGGCCGCCTCGGTACGATGCGGAGGGGCAGATCGCGCGGACCCAGTATGCCCGCGTCGAGGAGGGGCTGGGCGCGGCGACCCAGCGCCGAGCGCTCCAGAGACGGCATGGTGGCCAGCCGCCTGGCGAGCGCATGAGTCGCTTCGGGCAGTCGCAGCATTCCGCCATCGAGCCAGAGGGGAAAGTCGCCGCGCTTCCTGTCCACCGCGCCCGCGAACACCGGCACCTGAGTCCACAGCCGCCGCCGGCTCGCGCGTGGAAGAGGCTCGGCGTGGCCCGCCGCCACGTCCCACACTGCCATGGCCTTGGCCGCTCGAAGGCCGGTGAGTGGCGTTCGTCGCCGCTTCCACGTCAAGGAGAGGGCAAGCGAGCGCCCATGACAGACCACCCGATGAGGAGTGCGGGGCGGCATGTAGAAGAGGGAGCCCGGCGTGAGGTCTCGCGTCTGCCAGCCTCGTCCTACGGCCGCATCGAGCAGGTCCGCTCGCGTGCCTGGGGACACGGGCGGCCCCGTCGTCACCGTGCGCCGGCCTTCGAGCTGAAGCCATACGCTGTCGACTTCACCATCGTGGTGGAAACCCATCCCCTGGCGTCCCTTGCCGTTGACGAGGAAGAGGAAGGAGCACTCCTCCCGCCCCGGCCCGAAGAGCGTGGCGCGGAGGGCAGCCATGAGTCGAGCCACGCGCGGCAGCACCTGATGCACCTGTGGCATGTAGATGGTGGCGCCCTCGGCGAAGGCCCGCTCGATCTGCGCCCGTGTCGGCCGGCGCTGATAGCGGCGCTCGGCGGCGATCTGCACGGGAATGCCGGAAGAGGCGAGGGCGAGCGCCTCACGGAAGCGCGGAGCGAGAGCGCGCCATGCCAAGTCGCGCGCGGGAATCAGGCGGGCCGAGCTACTTCTTGACCGCGGCGTAGCGCTTCTCGACGTAGTTGTCGAGAATCTCGAGGAACTCGGCGACGATGCGATCGCCCTTGAGGGTGAGCTTGAGGGCGCCGTCCACGAACACGGGAGCCTTGGGTTCCTCGAAGGTGCCGGGCAGCGAGATACCGATGTTGGCATGCTTGCTCTCGCCGGGACCGTTGACCACACAGCCCATCACCGCCACGTTGAGCTCTTCCACGCCGGAATATTTCGACTTCCACACCGGCATTTGCTCGCGCAGATAGGTCTGGATCTGCTCCGCCATCTCCTGGAAGAAGGTGGAGGTGGTCCGGCCGCAGCCGGGGCAGGCCGTGACCTGCGGGATGAAGCTCCGGAGCCCCAGCGACTGGAGAATCTGCTGGGCAACCTGCACCTCTTCGGTCCGGTCACCGCCCGGCTTGGGCGTGAGCGACACGCGAATGGTGTCGCCGATGCCTTCCTGGAGGAGGATGGACAGCCCGGCCGCGCTGGCCACGATGCCCTTGGCCCCCATGCCGGCTTCGGTCAGACCCAGGTGCAGCGGATAGTCGGAGCGCGGGGCGAGCTTCCGGTAGACGTCCACCAGGTCCTGAACACCCGAGACCTTGGCGGAGAGGATGATGCGATCGTGGGGCAGGCCCGTCTGCTCCGCGAGCTCCGCGGATTGGATCGCGCTTTCCACCATGGCATTCATGGTCACGTCGCGCGCGCTGAGCGGCTCCCGCTGCTTGGAGTTCGCGTCCATCATGCTGGTGAGGAGATTCTGGTCGAGGCTGCCCCAGTTGACCCCGATGCGCACGGGCTTGCCGTTGTCGATGGCCACCTTGACGATGGCGCTGAAATTGTCGTCGTGGTGCTTGCCTCCGACATTGCCTGGGTTAATGCGGTACTTGGCGAGAGCCTTGGCGCACTCAGGGTACTTGATCAGGAGCACGTGGCCGTTGTAGTGGAAGTCTCCGATGACAGGCACCCGCACCTGCCTGACGATCTCCGGCACGGCCCGCGCCGCTTCGTCATTGTTCACGGTGACGCGCACCAGCTCGCTGCCCGCAGCGTGGAGGGCATTGACCTGGGCCACCGTCCCCGCGACATCGGCGGTGTCGGTATTGGTCATGGACTGGACGACGATGGGCCGCTCGCTGCCGACCTTGACCCCACCCACGTCCACCGTCACGGTTTTCTTCCGCTTGGCAAAGCTCATGGTGGGAGAAATATACCACGGCGGAATACGCCGACCGCCTCTGGTGAGAATCTTTCCGATAGGGCATAATCGCCGCCGTCAGCAGCACCAGAACCGACAGGCCGCTCAAAAAGGTCCAGATGCGAGGCGGCGACCGAGTGCCGCACGCGAGGCGTACTCTCT
>DASYQB010000032.1:0-2891 GCA_036005985.1 Candidatus Methylomirabilota bacterium
TACGGGGTCGAGCCCGGCATCAGGGGCGGCTCCCGGCCCCCCGGCTGGTGGACCAAGCCCATACCGGGAAAGGAGCAGGCCACGAACGGCGTCTACCGCCTCGCCCCCGACGGAACCCTGCACCTCGTCGCCGACGACTTCACCCTGCCGAACGGTCTCGCCTTCTCTCCCGACGAATCGCTCCTGTACATCGACGACTCCGCCCAGAAGCATATCCGTGCCTTCAGCGTCCGGCCGGACGGCACGCTCGCCAATGGCCGCATCGTCCTCGACATGGTGTCGGAAGACCCGGGGGTACCTGACGGGCTGAAGGTGGATCGGGCGGGCAACGTGTTCTGCACGGGCCCGGGGGGCATCTGGGTATGCCGCGCCGATGGCACGCTGCTCGGGCGCATCGTCCTGCCCGAGCTCCCCGCCAACCTCGCGTGGGGCGAAGACGGGAGCGTGCTCTTCATCACCGCCCGCGCCAGCCTCTACCGGCTGGAGACCAGGACGGGCGGGGCGCTTCCCGCCTAGGCGCCGCCGCGCGGCTATTTCTTCAGCGCCTCGCGCATGCGGGCGAGGGCGGAGCCGTACACGTGCTCCGGGCGCAGGATCATGGCCACGCGCTTGTCCGCCTCCGCGATTCGGTCGTACTCCTCCCAGTCCGCGCTCCGGCGCCTCGTGGTGGCGCTGAAGATGTGCCGGCGGGCCTTGCGCAGCGCCTCGGCATCGGTGTTCCCGGAGTGCGTCAGCTCCGCCTGGCCCTCGAAGACGAGGAAGCCCGACCACCAGTCGGCGTGGGAGATGAGCACCGAGCAGCGCGGATCCCGCAGGAGATTCTTGAACTTCATCCGCGTCTCGGTGATGGAGATCCCAACGCCACCGTCACGCGGGTACACGGTGACGATGCTGAGCTGCGGCATGCCGTTCCGCCTGAAGGAGGTCAGCACGCCCTGGGGATTGTCGTGGATGAACTGCTCGATCTGCGGCGCCAGCTGAACGTGCGTGGGCATTCCTGGACTCTCCTCTGATGGTGGTGTGGACGGACTTGCCAGGCGGTTCTCGGCCGGGAAAGCGAGGCGCGGAGAGGCGCGTGATCAGGGTTTCCGAGGCTCGCTCGGCGGCTTGCTCACCCGGACGGCGGTGCCGCTCACGAGCGAGTCGGCGGGATCGAGGATGATTGCATCCGTCGGCCCCAGCCCCGAGGTCACCTCGACGCTCCGGCCGTAGTCGCGGCCGATCTTCACGGGCACCAGCTCCGCGCGCCCGTCACGTACCACGGCCACCCGCAGACCCTCGGAGCGGAAGAGGAGCGTGTTGGCCGGAATAGTCAACCCGCTCGCCTCGCGGCCGACGCGCAGGCGCACCACCACATAGGCGCCGGGCAGGACTTCGCCGGTGGGGTTGTCCACCTCCACCTCGCTCAGCATGGTGCGGGAGGTGGGGTCGAGGGCATTCGACGTCCGGGCCAGGGTGCCGCGAAGGGTCTTGTCCGGCGTTTCCTCGCGCGTCACCACGGTGGGCGTCCCCGGGCGCGCAGCCTGCGCGTACATCTGCGGCACCGAAACGAAAACGCGCAGCTTGTCGATGGCGGCCAGCCGGAAGAGCTCGCGCGCCTGCCCGCCCGCCCCGGCGTCGATGAGGGCGCCGATGTCCGTGTTGCGGGCCACGATGACGCCGTCGAAGGGCGCGTAAATCTTCTGGAAGCTCTGGAGATTCTCGAGGCGCCGGACATTGGCCGCGTTCGAATCGACGGTGGCCTTCTTGGCATTGAAGTCGCCGAGCTTCTCGTCCGTCTCCTGGCGGGAGACGAAGCCACTCTTCGAGAGCGTCTGCCAGCGCTCCGCGGTGGTTCGCGACAGCTCGAGGTTCGCCCGCGCGTTCTCCAGCACGGCCCGCGCTTGCCCCAGCTGCTGGTCGAGCTCGGGTGTCTCGATCTCCGCGAGGAGCTGGCCCTTGGTCACGCGCGAGCCGATGTCGACGTGCCATTTCTTGAGGTAGCCGCTGGCCCGAGCATAGATCGGGGCATCGGTGAACGCCCGGGCCGTTCCCGGCAGCACCAGCTCATCGGTGGCCGTGGACGTCGAGGGATAGACGACCGACACCGTGGGGGTGGCGGCCTCCTTGGTCACACGGCTCAGGGCGGCGTCGGCGCCGCGACGGCCCTGGATCCCGGCATAGACGCCGAGGCCGAGCAGGAGAGCGCCCGCCGCGACCACCAGGAAGCCCACCGAGTGTCGCCATCGCCGGCTCATGCGCTCCCATCCCGCGCCGGGGCGTGTTCGACCCGACGCCGACGCCCGTGGAGCAGGCTGAACACGGCGGGGACGAAGACGAGGGTGGCGATGGTGGCGCACAGGAGCCCGCCGATGACGGCACGCCCCAGCGGGGCGTTCTGCTCACCACCTTCCCCCAGGCCAAGGGCCATGGGAATCATGCCGATGATCATGGCCAGCGCCGTCATGAGGACGGGACGGAAGCGGGTGACTCCCGCCTCGACGGCCGCCTGGTAGGCGTCGCCGTGCTCGGCCAGACGCTCCTTGGCGAAGGCGACCACGAGGATGCTGTTGGCCGTGCCCACCCCCATGCACATGATGGCGCCCATGAGGGCGGGCACGCTCAGGGTGGTGTTGGTGAGGAAGAGAAACATGATGATGCCGGCCAGCGCGGCGGGCAGCGCGGTGATGATGATGAAGGGATCGAGCCACGACTGGAAGTTCACCACGATCAGGAGATAGACGAGGACGATGGCGAAGGCGAGTCCGCCGAGGAGCCCGATGTACGAGGCGCGCATGGTCTCGACCTGCCCGCGCAGGGTCACGAAGCTGCCCCGGGGCAGATGCGGGCGATTGGCGTCCACGATGCGCGTGATGTCGCGACCCACCGCGCCAAGGTCGCGGTCCTGCACG
>DASYQB010000033.1:0-3751 GCA_036005985.1 Candidatus Methylomirabilota bacterium
CAAGGACGGCCCGTCGGCGGGAGTGACCATGGTCACCGCGCTCGCCTCGCTCATGGGGCAGCGACCGGTGAAGCCACGACTGGCCATGACCGGCGAGATCACCCTTTCGGGTCGTGTGCTCGCGGTGGGTGGCATCAAGGAGAAAGTGCTGGCGGCCCGTCGCGCCGGGGTGACCACGGTGATTCTGCCGCGCCGGAACGAGCGGAACCTTCTCGAGGACGTGCCCAAGCCCTTGCGCGAGAGCATGACCTTCCATCTCGTGGATTCGGTGGAGGAAGTGCTGGATCTCGCGCTCGAGGACGCGCTGCCTCGCGCGGGCAGAATCAAGGACGCGTTGCTGACCTCGAGAAACTAGTCAACTGTCGGTGGAAGAAGGTCGAAACGGCTGCCGGACCCGGCAGCCGTTTTCGCTTTGAGGAATGACCCCTCTTTCGCTATGTTCGTTTCATTGTGCTCTGGCTCGCCGCCCTCGGTACCCTGACCCTCCTCACGGTCCTCGCGCCCCCCGCGCACGCCTCGTCGCTGTATCGGCGCGTGGACGAAGAGGGCGTCACGCATTTCACCAATGCGCCGACGGATCCGCGATTTCAACGGGTGGGCGCCTTGTCCGGCACCGCTCAGGGCTGGCTCAGGCTCCCGGATGCCGTACGCACCCGCTACAGCGAAGAGATCCGTGAGATCGCCGGCCGCCACGGCGTGAATGCCGATCTCGTCGAAGCGGTGATTCGCGTCGAGTCTGCCTTCAATCCGCGCGCGGTGTCCAACAAGGGCGCGCAGGGCCTGATGCAGCTGATGCCGCGCACCGCCTCGGCGCTCGGAGTGCGCAACGTGTTCGACCCGTACCAGAACATCGAGGGAGGCGTACGCCACCTCCGCTATCTCCTCGATCGGTATCCGGGCAATGTCTCGCTGGCCCTCGCCGCCTACAATGCCGGCGAGAAGGCGGTGGACTACTATCGCGGTGTCCCGCCGTACGCGGAGACCACCCAGTACGTGCAGCGGATCCTCGGCCAGAACCCAGCGGTGGGCGGCAGCGGAACGACTTCAGTCCTCTATCGCTACATCGAGCGCGACGGGACGGTTACCATCACCAACGTGCCTCGGGGCAGGTCCGCGGTAAGCTTCCGCTAGTCCCGCTGGTCTTCTCGAGACTAGCGGCGCTTCCAGATCAAATCGAGAAAGCGCTCCAGGAGGCCGTCCTTCACGAAGCGCTCCACCGCTTCCCGGGTCGCCTCCTCGTCCATGCCCCACAGCGCAGCACGCTTGCCCGTCTCTCCGCTCATCTGGATGAAGACGTGCTCGTCTCGGGTGAAAGCTACCGGCAATTCCTCGTAGATCTGCGCGGTGAAGGCATTGACAGCGGGACCCCCCACGGCGATGCCCGGAAAAAGTTCGGCCATCTCCTGATTGATCATCCACATGTCGGTGACGACCACCGCCCCGCGCCCTTCCGTCCCCTGGCTGCGCGCCGCGATGGCGCGCTTCAGGTCATAGGCGAGGGGACGGTCCTCTTCCTCCGGGAGGATGCCGTAGCCCACCACGATAAGCACGGTGGAGCGGACGTCGAAGTAACGGGGCATCAGCGGATGAGCCGTGCGATCTCCCGGAAGTCGTCGGTGTCGGCCTGGCCGAGGAGCTGGAAGACCAGCGTCTCCGTGGCACTGACCACCGCGCCTGCCTGCCTCAGCTGCTCCGTGCCGAGGCGCCAGTTGGCCTGAGTGCGCGAGGTGACGGCATCGGCCGCGACATGGACGGCCATGCCCGCGCCCAGGAGGTCGAGGGCGGACATCAACACGCAAACGTGCGCCTCGATCCCCGCCAGAATCACTCGCCGGGTGCCCGTGGCCTCGAGCCGCGCCCGCACTTCTTCGACGCCCCAGCAGGAGAAATTCACCTTCGGCACGGGCTGGACCTCCGGGCCCAGCGTCTCCACCAGCTCCGGCAACGTGTGGCCGAGGCCCTTGGGATACTGCTCGGTCGCGACCGTGGGGAGGCGGAGGCGCCGGGCCGTCGTGGCGAGGATCTTGATGTTCCGCATCACCTCCTCGCGATGATCGGCATCCATGGCGGGAAAGAGGCGCTCCTGCACGTCCACGATCACGAGGGTGGTCCATTCGCGGGCAAGTGTCATTGAATGCATCGCTGGCATGAGGGTCTCCTTGGGAACGGATCAGAGGCAACGGTCGAGGCCGCGGTACTGGACGGCCTCGGACACGTGCTCCGCGACTATCCTCTCACATCCGGCAAGGTCGGCGATAGTGCGGGCCACTTTGAGGACACGATCGTGGCCTCGGGCGGAAAGACCAAGGCGGCTCACCGCCTGCTGGAGGAGCGCCGTGGCCTCGGGCGGCGGCGCGCAGAATCGCCGCACCTGCCGGCCGCTCATGCGAGCGTTGACGCGCGCCCCCGAGCCGGCCAGGCGCTCCGACTGACGGCGACGCGCCAACTCGACCCGCGAGCGAATGGTTCTCGACGACTCCCCGCCTCCCCCCGAAAGCTCGGCGTAAGGGACCGCCCGTACCTCGAGGTGCAGATCGATCCGGTCGAGCAGCGGCCGCGAGAGCCGCGATAGATACTGCTGCCTCTCACCCGGGGTGCAGACACACGCATCGAGCGAGACACAGCCACGCCGGCAATAGTTGGCGGCGCCCACGAGCTGAAAGCGAGCGGGAAAGGCGGCGCTTCCCGCGGCGCGCGAGACCACCACGCTTCCATCCTCGAGGGGCTGGCGTAGTGATTCGAGCACGCGCGCCGAGAACTCGGGCAGCTCGTCTAAAAAGAGCACGCCCAGGTGGGCGAGACTCGCCTCGCCCGGATGTGGCACGCTGCCCCCGCCGATCAGTCCCGGGGCGGACGTCGTATGGTGCGGCGCGCGGAACGGCCGCTCGCGCACGAGGCCATGCCCAGCGGAGAGCAGGCCCGCCACGCTCCATACCGCGGTGATCTCGATCGCCTCTTCGAGGGCGAGGGGCGGCAGGATGGTCCCGAGCCGGCGCGCGAGCATGGTCTTGCCCGCTCCGGGCGGGCCCAGCATCAAGAGATTGTGTCCCCCTGCCGCCGCGATCTCGAGGGCGCGCTTGGCCCAGACATGCCCCCGCACATCGGCGAGATCGAGCCCATCCGTGTCGAGATCCGCGCTCCAGCCGGCGGCCCCGGCCCGATATGGAGAGATGTCACGCTCACCATTTAGATACTCGAGGGCGTCGTGAAGCGTGCCGATTGGGACCACGGTTACTCCACTCACCACCGCGGCCTCCTCGGCATTACCCGCGGGCACGAGAAGACGCGGCACGCCGCGGCGCCGGCAATGCAGCGCGACGGGGAGCACGCCTCGCACGGGCTGGATTCTTCCATCGAGGGAGAGCTCACCCAGGGCGACGGTGTCCTCAGCCCGCCCTGGCTTGAGTATGCCGGTGGCGGAGAGGATGCCCAGCGCCATCGGCAGGTCGAAGGCGGCACCTTCCTTGCGAAGCTCGGCGGGAGCGAGATTGATCGTGATGCGGTCCACGGGGAACTCGAGCCCGGCGTTCCGTATCGCGGCGCGCACGCGGTCGCGGCTCTCGCGGACGGTCGAATCCGGCAGGCCCACCGTGGTGAAGGAGGGCAGACCGGGGGCCACGTCTACCTCGACGAAGACGTCGGCGGCCTCGATGCCGAAGACGGTGGCCGAGCGCACCAAGGCCAGCATGGCGCCAGTGTCGGGACACGCCCGCCGCCCGTCAATGACTCAAATCAGAGACGGCGACTCAAA
>DASYQB010000034.1:0-7079 GCA_036005985.1 Candidatus Methylomirabilota bacterium
TTCTCGACCGCCAGAGCGACCAGGCGGGTCACGGGTAGGGCTCCCGCCTCGTACTTCACGATGGTCATCGGATGGATGTCCAGGACGGCGGCCCCGGTCCTCTGAGGCCGCCGTCTTGGCTCCCACGCTGGCTCCCACGCGTGCGAACGTAGGCGACGCAGACGAACGCAGCCGACGCAGCTAAGTCGATATCTCGGCTACTTGGGCGGAATATCCTCGCGCCGGGACTGCTTACGAATCAGTTGCTCTACCACTGAGCTACCCCGGCGTGTCCCAGGACCATTGTGATGCGGCGAGGGCGAGTATAACAAGAATTCACTCACGCATCAGCGTCTCGATCTCCTCCCGATGGGCGCTGAAGCCGAGAAAGACACGCTCGTCGATGAGCACGGTGGGCACGGCGAGGCGGCCGGCGAGGCGAAACACCTCCTGACTGGCCTCGGGATCGCGCCCGACGTCGCGCACCTCCACCGCCGCGCCGCGCGCTTGAAAGAATGCCAGCGCGGCCTCGCCGTCGGCGATGCCTTCCATGGTAAAGAGGAGGACCTTCTTCACGATCCTTCAACCATACCACTTCGCGCGGGCATCGGTCTGTTGCTGACAAGTGAAATGTCCGCTGGGTTTTGACAAGTGATCTGTCCGCTTAGTCCTGGGAGCCTGTGGGCAGTCGGGGGCGGCCGAGGCGCTTGGGTGGGGAGATGATATGGGTCAGGGGCGGGAGCGATCGTCGCTCCTGGGGCAAATGCGCGCGGGCGTTTTTCGGCCGGTCGAGTAGGAGGGGTCGCCCGTCGCGGTCGTAGCGGCCGAAGCAGCGCGCGCCATGCCAGACGGAGAGCAGCCCATGGACATCCCGACGCACGGTGACGCGGAGGCCAGCGCAGGTCCGCCGGCCCGGCTGCTTGCCCAGCTGCAGAGCGATCTCAGTAAACGTCACCACATTGTCCTGGCCGACCGTGCGCACCTCCTGCTCGCACAAGATGCCGTCGAGCTCGACACCATGCAGCGGGACGAACGCCGGCGTGGGGTCGACCGGGGGGTGCGCAAACTCCTCGTCGTAGTCGGCGATGAATCGTTCCGTCAGGTAGGCATTGGCCCCGCCGCGGGTGGTGATCCCCGCCCGGTGGAGCTCGTTGACGAGGCGCCCCTGGACCGTGCGGTTGAGCCGCTCACTACGGCCGCGCGCCTGGGGCGAGTAGGCGCCGATGTGCTCGATGCCGAGGTGGGCGAGGGCGCGGCCGACCTGGGTCGGGTGAGTCCGGTCGATGGGGCCGCCGGCCGTGGGGGTGTGAAAGGCCCAGTGGGCACGGTCCGTATACAGCGCGATGGGCAAGCCCCAGGTGGTGCAGACCGCATGCAGCGCGCTGAAGACCGCCGCCGTGGTTTCGCCGGGCCACAGCTGCGCATAGAGCAGCCGCTTGGTCGCGTCGTCGACGACGGTGATCAGCGTTTGCCGCTCCTCGGGCCGATGCCGCAGCCAGACATGCGGACTGCCATCCAGGTGCAGGAGTTCGCCAAAGCAGGCGCGAGGCTCCCGCCGCCGGCGGTGCCGACCCCGCGCCCGGGCCTTGCGCACCAACCCAGCCTCCTGCAGGGCGAGCCTGACGAAGCTATAGGACAGCGTCACCGCGTGCTCCCGTCGGGCGAAGCGGTAGAAGTGACGGACGTTCCAGCCGGCAAAGCGCTCGCGATAGAGGCGCAGGATGCGCTGCACCTCCGGGGCCGGCGCCTGTCGGCGCGACGGGCGCACCCGCCGGCGGTCATAGAGGGCCACTGGCCCTCCGGCTTCATAACGGGCGCGCCAGCGCCGCACGCTGCGCGGATCGACGCCCAGGATGTCGGCCGCCTGCAACCAGGTGATGGCTCCACTCAACGCCCGCACGATGACTTGCTGGATCTTCATGGCCCGCTCCACGGCGGCCGCGGCATAGAGCATGGTCACCTCCCTGACCCATGCCTCTACACGAGACCACCCGTAAAGCGGACAGTTCACTTGCTCTCGGGAGCGGACAGATCATGTGCTCCCTACACGCGCGGGCATCGGTCTTGACCCTCTCCAACGCCTCTGCTAGCATCCGCCCGCTCAACATGACGACGCGACGCCTCTCCTCATGACTCGCGCGGACCTCGTGGCCTCCATGGCCGCGGACAGCGGCTGGACCAAGGCCGCCGCGGACCGCGCGCTGCGCGCCATGCTCGCGTCGATCCGCACCTCGCTCAAGCGGGGCCAGCCCGTCACCCTCGTGGGATTCGGGACGTTCTCCGTGGGCCGGCGCAAGCCACGCAAGGGCAAGAACCCGCGCACCGGTCAGCCCATGAACGTGGCGGGTGGACGCACGCCCCGGTTCAAGCCGTCGCCGGAGCTGAAGCGGGCGCTCCGCTAGGTTTTTTGCTTTGGCCGGGAGCGTCGCCTCCCGGTACAATCGCTGTAGTGTTCTTTTTCGTCTCGCTCGTGTCCGCGCTTCTCTTCATGGCAGCTCCGGCCTTTGCGCAAAATGACCGGCCCATGCGCCTGAGCGCGGAGTCTGTCCTGCTGCTCGCCCCCAACGGCACCGTGCTCTTCGCCAAGAACCCTTCCGAGGACCATGCCCCGGCCAGCCTCGTCAAGCTGATGACGCTGTACCTGGCCTGCGAGGATCTCGAGGCGGGGCGGGCGCAGTGGGACGGGCCGGTGAGGATCAGCCGCCGCGCCGCGGAGACGCCACGCTACCGCATGGGCCTTCGCACGGGCGAGGAGGTGCCGTTCCGCACCCTGCTCGAGGGCGTGGCCATCGCGTCGGCGAACGACGCAGCCACCGCGGTGGCGGAGCACCTGGGGGGAACCGAGGAAGCCTTCGTCGAGCGGATGAACGCGAAGGCGCTGGAGCTGGGGCTCCGGTCGACCCACTTCGCCAATGCCCACGGCCTGCCCGACCCGACCGGACGCAGCACCGCGCAGGACATGGCCCGCCTGATCGGCCACCTCGTGCAGGACTATCCCGCCTCGCGGCCCCTCCTGGGCGGAGCGAGCTTCATCTACAAGGGGCGCGTGCACAGCCGGCGCATTCCGCTCTTCCAGGACCCGGGGGGAGTGCAGGCGCTCAAGACGGGCTTCACCCGAGAGGCGGGCTACAACCTCGCCATTGCCGCGTGGCGCGAGGGCCAGCGCTTCCTCCTCATCGTGATGGGCGCCCAGACCCGCAGCCTGTCCTTCCGCGACGCGAAGCAGCTCCTCCGCTACGGGTTCGTGGAGTCCGGCTTCGAGATAGCCGAGGAGCCCCGGCAGCCCACGCCACCCCCGGCCCGCCGGCCGAAGAACGAACGCCGGCGTCACGCCGTCGTGCCGACTCGCCCCGCCGCCGTCTCTCCCCGCTAGGCTTCCCAACCGGCAGGAGGTTCGCCAATGGCCACGCCCAAGGCCTTCATCTTCGACGCCTACGGCACGCTCTTCGACGTTCACTCGGTGGCCGAGGCCGGCCGCGCCCTCGCCGGCGATCCCCAGGCCCTCTCCCTCCTCTGGAGGCAGAAGCAGCTCGAATACACCTGGCTACGGACACTCATGGGGCGCTACGAGGACTTCTGGGCGGTGACGGAGGCCGCCCTCCGCTTCGCCCTCGGGCGGCTGGGCATCGCCGCCGGAGACGAGGCGGTGGCACGGCTGATGGAGGCGTATCTCTCGCTCGCGACCTTCCCCGACGTGGCGGGCGCTCTGTCCGCGATGGCCGGCACGCCGCTCGGCATCCTGTCGAACGGCTCACCGCGCATGCTCGAGGCCGCCGTGCGCTCGAGCGGGCTCACCGGCACCTTTCGCCACGTGCTATCTGTGGATGCCGTCAAGGCCTACAAGCCCTCGCCCGCGGTCTATGAGCTCGGTCCACGGGCTTTCGGACTGCCGGCCGGGGACATTCTCTTCGTGTCGTCGAACGCGTGGGACGTGGCGGGCGCCAAGGCCTTCGGCTACCGCACCTGCTGGTGCAACCGTCTCGCCGCGCCCATGGAGCGGCTCGGCGTCTCGCCGGACCTCGAGGTCAGGACGCTCGACGAGATCCTGGCGAAGCTGAGCTAGGCCCCGGCGGCTCGGCGAGCGCCCGCTCGTACAGCTCCTCGGTGAACCCACGCACCAGGAGATCGCCCCACACGAGCACGGGCACGCGGAGCAGGCCGTCCTCGTGGAGGAGCCACTCGAGCGCCTGCGCCTCGCTCACCAGCTCCCGCGCCGCGTCGCGCTCGAGAAAGCCGGTGTCCGTCTTGACGAGGAAACGCCGGGCGCCGCGCACGAGGCGGAGGACGCCGTCACGGTCTATGGGATGCGTGTCGAGGGGGAGGCTGTCGTACTCGACGTGCGCCGCGGCGAGGGCACGGCGGGCCAGCTCCGAGGACGGGCAGCGACACGTCTTGTCGTAGAGGATGGCTCGCATATCGGAAGTGTGGTGGGCCGGAGGGCTCAAGTCAAGAAGACCGGAACGTCCTGGAGGCGCCGGGCAGGCTCAGGACGATCCGGTCGAGGCGTGGCGCGGCCTACTTCTTGTTGGCGAGCTTCTTCTTCTTGACGTAGCCCCAGATCTTCTTGGTCATCTCGGATGGGCCGATGGGCGACGCCCCCATGACGGACTCCATGCTGTCCTTGCAGCCCTTGAAGTTGATTGAGTAACCACCAAAAGCAAGCTTCTTCTTTGCCATGCGCTCTCTCCTCCATCGAGTGAGTGTGGGATTCGCCGCCCGGCGCCTCCCGGTAGGGCCGAGGGTATTATCGCCGTCTTACGAGGGAGCGCAAGGGAAAAATACAACCCCTAGGGGGCCCTGTACGAGGGGGCGCTACCGGGTGGGGGTATACCCCCCGGGGGTGTCGAAAGGCTAGCGGCGTCCGGCGAAGGCAGGCATGACATCCCGCGCGAACCAGGAGAGCTGCTCCTTGAATTCCTTCGGCGGCATGCCCTCGGCCCAGTGAATCATCATGTGCTCGAGCCCCGGGTAGCGCGCTTCGAACTCCTTGATCTGCTCGATCACGAGACGGGGCGGACCGCAGAGCCACGCCTTCTGCGCCACGCCGTCCCGAATGCTGGGCACGCGCGCGGGAGCGCCCGGCATGCCCCACGAGCGGCCTTCCTCGTCGGCGTAGCGGACGAAGCCGAAGGGCGCGAACCACTTGTAGCGCTCGTCGTGATACGGCTCCACGCGCGTCACCGCCTCCTCCACGCTGTCCGCCAGGTAGAGGCCGACGCCCCAGCAGATGTCCTGGCCGAGGGCGAGGGCGCGTCCGGCCTTGGCCGCCTCCGCCTGATAGGCGCGCACCACCTGATCGAAGATGCGCTCGCCGTTGAGGGTGACCATGCCCTTGATCCCTCGCGACGCGATATAGGGCAGCGTCTTCCCCGAGGCGATGGGCTGCCAGATCTCCACGGGCAGGTTGAGGGGCCGCGGCACCACCGTGATCTCTTTCAAGGGGTAGCCGCGGTACTCCACCGGCGCAGGAATGGTGTAGTGCTTGCCCCGGTGCGACCACGACTCCTCGTTGAAGCACTTCAGGAGCACTTCCATCTGCTCCTCGAAGAGCTCCTGGTTGGCCTTGTTGTCGAGCATGGGCGCGCCGAAGGTCTCGACCTCTCGGGTGTGGTAGCCACGACCCACGCCCATGATGACGCGGCCGCCCGTCATGATGTCCGCTTGCGCGTAGTCCTCGGCGAGGCGGATGGGATGCCACATGGGGAGCACGTTGAAGGCGCAGCCGAGCTTGAGCCGCTTCGTCTGGGTGGCCAGCCAGGTGCCGAGGAGGATGAGGTTCGGGAAGACCTCGTAGCCCTCGTGCTGGAAATGATGCTCGGCCGTCCACAACGCGTAGTAGCCCAGCTCGTCCATGTGCTGGGCCACGTCCTTCGAGGTCTGAAACGCCTCGGCGAGGCGCTCGTTGGAATAACGGCGATCGTTGGCCGGAGTGCCCGAGAGCCCGACGTTCTCGAGCTCGATCTGTCCCACGTAGAGAGCGGAGAACTTCGTGATCATTTCGCCCTCCAGCCTCCGTCGACGACCATGGAGTGACCCGTGATGTAGCCCGCCTCCTCGGAGGCGAGGTAGCAGACGGCCGACGCGATGTCCTCCACCGTGCCGCGACGGCCGACGGGCACCAGGTTCCGGACCTGCTCGTCGTTCACCGCGACGCCGCGACCACTCATGTCGGGTACGCCGGGGCCGAGGATGGCCTGCGAGTGCCGCCGCAGGTCGGTGAGGATCGGCCCCGGACACACCGCGTTGATGGTGACGCCGCGGGAGGAATAGACCACGGCCATCTGACGGGTGAGGCCCACCACCCCGTGCTTGGCCGCGATGTAGGCGGCGCCACCGCCCGTGCCGTTGAGGCCGGCCACCGAGGCCATGTTCACGATGCGCCCTCGGCCACGTGGGAGCATCTCGGCGAGCGCGCGCTTGCTGCCGAGGAAGACGCCGGTGAGATCGATGTCGATCACGCGGCGCCAGACGGCCTCGTCCATCTCGTCCACGTTGAAGTAGCCGTCGAGAATCCCCGCGTTGTTGACCATGATCTCGAGGGGGCCGAGGGCGGCCACAGCGCCGGTCACGGCGCGGTCGAGGTCGGCGGCCTTGCTGGTGTCGCCCTGGAAAGCTTTGGACTTGCCTCCGGCTTTCGTGATCAGGTTTGCGGTTTCCTCTGCGGAGGCGCCGTCGAGATCGAGGGCGGCTACCGGGGAGCCGCCGGCGGCGAGGGCTAGGGCGATGGCTCGGCCTATGCCGGAGCCGGCTCCGGTGACTATTGCCATTCTGGCGTTTGTTGGCATTTCTATCTGACTCCCCTCGGGGAAAATGTGCGTGTCTGCTGCCGTGTGGCGGTTGCCTTTCTTGACTCGCCTCACCCTGTCCTCTCCCGTTGAGCGAGGGAAGGGGTGCGTCTTTACTTCTGCGTCGCTGCCTTTCTTTTTTAACTCCCCTCACCCTGCCTCTCCCCTGAGGGGAGAGGGGAAGGGGTTGCCTTCACTCCTGCGGGCTGCTTCTCTTTTTTTAACTCCCCTCACCCTGCCTCTCCCCTGGGGGGAGAGGAGAAGAGGTGCGCTCCCTCACCCTTGGGGTGAGGGAGCGGGTTTAGATGGCCATTG
>DASYQB010000035.1:0-6463 GCA_036005985.1 Candidatus Methylomirabilota bacterium
AGCCACGGCGAGATGCCGAGGACGGTGGCGAGGGTGGGGGGAGCGTCGCCGATGGTGGGCGCCTGCAGCGTGGCGCGGAGCGGTCCGAGGATGCCGACCCGCACGGTGGTGGCGCCGAGGGCGAAGCCGAGGAGAATGATCCATGCCCCCACAGCGCCTTCTCCCACGCGATACCACGTGCTGCCCGAGCAGCCGCCAGCGAGGACCATGCCCGCACCGAATACGAGCCCGCCCGTGATGTTGGACATCCAGTGGAACGGCCGCACGGGAATGTCGACGAGTCCCGCTGCGGAAAGCGCCTGCACGCCCACCATGGCCACGAGAAGGGCGAGGGCGTACGCGCGCGCGATGGTGGTGTCGCCCATCAGAAACAGATTGGACAGGGCGCGCATGAGACAGAATCCGCCGCGCTGAATCACGTAGCCGAACGCGCCCCCGGTGATCGCGGCCGAGAGATAGAAGACCCAGACCGCGTCGGCCATGCGCGCATGCTAGCGAAAAGGCTCACACGAGTCAAAGAGCGGAGCGCGTGTGATTGACTTGGCGTGGAGGCGAGTGCTACGGTGCTCTGTGATGGTCTCACGCTCCGTACGCACGCTTTTCTACGGCGTGGCGGCGGCGCTGCTCACCGGATGCGCGAGTGGCAGCGGCACTCCGCCGCCCAAAGAGCAAGCGGCCGCGGCGCCCGCTCCCGCGCCGGCTCCGCCCCGAGTCACCCTCAACGACGTCAAGACCACCCAGGACGCGCAGGCGCAGGAGATCGCGCGTCTCGGCGCCGAGCTCAAGGCCCAGGACGCGCAGCAGTCGTTCCTGGTCGCCGAGCTCAAGACGCTGAGTGAGCAGGTGACGAAGCTCAAGGCCTCGCTGGATGAAGCGGAGAGTGCGGTGCGCGCGTTGCGCGCCACGCCGGTGGCGCCGGAGACTCGGCCGGCCGCGCCGCCCGCGCCACCGCCCGGCGCCGCGCCCGCCATCGTGACGAGTCCGCCTCCGCCCACGGTGAGCGCGCCGCCCGCGCCCGCGCCTCCCGGTCCCCGCAATGTCGAGGCGGAGCGGATGTTCGCGGGTGCCCTCGCGCAGCTGCGGTCGGGCAATGATGGTCAGGCCGCCCTCGAGTTCACGGAATTCGTCACGCAGTTTCCCTCGCATCCCCAGGCGGCGGCCGCCCAGAATTATATCGGCGAGGCTTTTTACCGCCAGCGCGACTTCCGGCAGGCCGCGGCGGAGTTCCAGAAAACGGTGGACAACTATACGCAGGCCACCGCGGTGTCGGAAGCCCTCCTCAAGATTGGCCTGTGCCAGCGCGCCCTTGGCGATGCCGCGGCGGCCCGGGTGGCGTGGGAACAGGTGATCAAGCAATTTCCCAAAACCGACGCGGCCCGGCAGGCCCGCACGCTTCTCGCCGCGAAGCCCGGCGGCTCTCGTTAGTCGGTTTGACGGGGCGGCCGCGGCTGTCTGCTATACTGATTTTCACTCCGTGAAGCAGACGGAAAAAAACATTATGACATCTCGCGGGCGTATGTATTCGGAGACAGAGTGTGCGCCCGAGCGCATCGCGCTCGGTGACGCGCGCTATCCCGAGAATTTGCGCGAGATCACCACGCCGCCCGAGCAGCTCTACGTGCGCGGTTCTTTCGCCGAGGAGGATGCGCTCGCCGTGGCCATCGTGGGCTCGCGCGCCGCCACCTCTTACGGTCTCGCGGTGGCCGAGCGCCTCGCCGCTGATCTGGCCGCGCGCGGGGTGACGGTGGTGAGCGGTCTCGCCCGGGGCATCGACAGCGCGGCTCATCGGGGCGCCCTGCGCGTGGGAGGCCGGACCATCGCCGTTCTCGGCTCCGGCGTGGACGTGATCTATCCGCCGGAGAATCGACGGCTCGCGGGTGAGATCGCCTCGCATGGTGCAGTGGTCTCGCAGTTCGAGCCGGGCACGCGTCCGCTTGCCGGACATTTTCCCGCGCGCAACCGGGTGATCGCCGGTCTCGGCCTCGCCGTGGTGGTCGTGGAGGCCGCGGAGAAGAGCGGCTCGCTGATCACCGCCGGGCTCGCGGGGGAGATGGGGCGTGAAGTGATGGCGGTGCCCGGTCTCCTCACGAGCGCGCAGAGCGTGGGCGCCCACCGGCTCATCCAGGACGGTGCCGCTCTCATCCAGGGCTGGGAAGACGTGGTGAGCCAGCTGCCGCTACGCTGGAGGGACCGCGTCAGATCGGTATCGATGGAAACTCCAGTGAACGCCCTGGCCAAGGGCGCGGCCACGGTCCCGACCGGCCCGCGTGATCCTCAGCATTCGGAGCAA
The DNA here is from genome assembly GCA_036005985.1 of Candidatus Methylomirabilota bacterium. GTDB lineage: Bacteria > Methylomirabilota > Methylomirabilia > Rokubacteriales > CSP1-6 > AR37. The sequence goes on from DASYQB010000035.1 coordinate 2,291, forward strand.
TCTCAGCTCCTCGGCCTGATCGGCGAGGAACCCACGGACATCGACGGGATCATCGAACGAAGCGGCCTGACCCCCGGACGCGCCTCGGCTCTCCTCGTGACGCTCGAGGTCGAGGGACGCATCCGGCAGCTCGAGGGCAAGCGCTTCGTGCAGGTGAGCCTCGGATGAAAGGCAAGCGAGTGGCGAAAAAGTCGCTGGTAATAGTAAAGAGTCCGCCGAAGGGCAAGAGCGTGGCCAAGCCTCCCCTGGCCGTGGTGGAGCCGGCGCCCAAGAGCAAGGGCGGATCGCGGAAGTCCCTGGTCATCGTGGAGTCGCCGACCAAGGTCAAGACGATCCAGAAGTACCTGGACTCGGGATTCATCGTCAAAGCGTCCATGGGGCACGTGCGAGACCTGCCCAAGAGCAAGCTGGGGGTGGACGAGAAGAAGAGCTTCCGGCCCGACTATCGCGTTCTCCCCGCCAAGAAGAAGGTGCTGGACGAGCTCAAGAAGGCGGCGGAGAAGTCCGACTGGCTGTACATCGCGACGGACCCGGATCGCGAAGGCGAGGCCATCGGCTGGCACCTCGCGGAAGAGCTGGGGATGCCGAAGGCCAAGACCTTCCGGATCATGTTCAACGAGATCACGGAGCGTGCGGTCAAGGCGGCCTTCCTCCATCCCGGGAAGATCGACGCCAAGAAGGTGAACGCGCAGCAGGCCCGGCGTGTCCTCGACCGCCTCGTCGGCTACAAGCTCTCCCCGCTCCTCTGGGAAAAGATCCGGCGCGGCCTGTCCGCGGGTCGCGTGCAGTCCGTGGCCGTGCGCCTCCTCACCGAGCGCGAGCGCGAGATCCTCGCCTTCGTGCCCACCGAGTACTGGTCGCTCCACGCCAAGCTCCAGGGGAAGAACCCGCCGGAGTTCGTGGCCACCCTGCGCGAGGTCAACGGGGAGAAGGCAAACCTTCCTTCCGAGGCGGCCACGCTCGCCGTGATGACCGACCTGCACGGGGCGACCTGGAAGGTGAAGAGCGTCACGCGCGGGGAGCGCCGCCGCAACCCCGCCGCCCCCTTCATCACCTCGACCCTTCAGCAGGAGGCAAGCCGCAAGCTCCACTTCACCGCCCGTAAGACCATGATGCTGGCGCAGCAGCTCTACGAAGGCATCGAGCTCGGCGACGAGGGAGCCATCGGCCTCATCACCTACATGCGCACGGACGCCGTGCGGGTGGCCGGAGAGGCCCAAGACGAGGCGCGGGAGTGGGTCACGGGCCGGCTCGGTCGGGAGTACCTGCCCGATGCCCCGCCGTCCTACAAGGCCAAGAAGAGCGCGCAGGAGGCCCACGAGGCGATTCGCCCGAGCTCGGTGGCGCGCGAGCCCAAGGTGGTCGCCCGCTTCCTCTCCAAGGATCAGCTCGCGCTGTACCGGCTGATCTGGGAGCGCTTCCTCGCCAGCCAGATGGTGCCCGCGGTGTACGACACGGTGGCCGCGGACATCGAGGCGGGCCGGTGCATCTTCCGCACCCAGGGATCGAAGATGAAGTTCGCCGGCTTCACCGCGGTGTACGTGGAGTCACGCGAAGAGTCTGATGTGGTTCCGGAGGACGAGCAGGAGTCCGTGGTGCCCCCCCTCACCGAAGGCGAGATCCTCAAGCTCCTCGCCCTGGATCCCAAGCAGCACTTTACCCAGCCGCCTCCCCGATTTACCGAGGCTTCGCTGGTCAAGACCCTCGAGGAGCGCGGCATCGGCCGCCCCTCGACCTACGCGCAGATCATCTCGACCATCCAGGATCGCGAGTACGTGCTGCGGGAGAAGGGCACCCTGTTTCCCACCGAGCTCGGCCTCCTCGTCACCGACCGGCTCGTGCCGTTCTTCCCCGAGATCATGGACCTGGACTTCACCGCCCAGCTCGAGGAGTCGCTCGACCAGGTCGAGGAGGGCGACAGCGACTGGGTCGAGGTGGTGGGCAAGTTCAACAAGCAGTTCGACCGGGACATCCGCAAGGCCAAGACGGGCATGCCGGACAACAAGATCGGCGAGAAGACGGGCGACGCCTGTCCCGACTGCGGCAAGCCGGTGGTAGAGAAGTGGGGCCGCTTCGGCAAGTTCCTCGCGTGCTCCGGCTATCCCGACTGCAAGTACACCAAGGACCTGAGCGGCCGGGAGAAGCCCGCCGACGAGCTCACCGACGAAGCGTGCCCGACTTGCTCGAAGCCCATGGTGATCAAGCACGGACGCTTCGGGAAGTTCATCGCGTGCTCGGGCTATCCCGAGTGCAAGACCACCAAGCCCGTCACTCTCGGCATCGCGTGCCCCGAGCCCGGCTGCGGCGGTCAGCTCGTGGAGCGGCGGAGCAAGCGCGGCAAGACGTTCTACGCGTGCAACAAGTATCCCGAGTGCAAGTTCGCCGCCTGGGCGCGCCCGGTCGCCGAGCCCTGCCCGAAGTGCGGAGCGTCGTTCCTCACGGAGCGCGTGGCCAAGGGTGGCAAACGGACGCGCCAGTGCATTCGCGGCGAGTGCGGGTACCGGGAAGAGGTCGCTCCCTCGGTGGCGTGAGCCGCGTCATGAAGGATCCCGCGGGTGAGTTTCTCCGCTACCTCGACCACCAGCGCGGCGCTTCCCGACACACCCTGCGAAGCTACGCCGCCGACCTTTCCGACTTCAATGCCTTCCTCGCCCGCGAGAAGGTGGGCGGCCTCGCCGAGGCCGACGCCCGCGCCATCCGGGGCTGGCTCGCCTCGCTCCACGAACGGAAGCTGGCGAGATCGTCGATCGCCCGCAAGCTCGCCACGGTGAGGAGCTGCCTCAAGTACCTCGCGCGCCGTGGCGTGGTCGAGCTCAATGCCGCCCGTCAGATCCGGAGCCCCAAGCTGCCCAAGCGGCTGCCTTCGTTCCTGCCCAAGGACGAATCGAAGAACCTCCTCGACGCGCTGCTCGACGGCTCGGCGGCGGGGCTCCGTGACCGGGCGCTGCTCGAGCTGCTCTATGCCACAGGCCTCCGCGTCGCGGAGTGCTGCGGCCTCGACCTGGGCGACATGGACAGGCGGCAAGGATCCGTGCGCGTCATGGGCAAGGGAGGCAAGGAGCGGGTGGTGCCAGTGGGCGACGCCGCCCTCGCGGCCGTCGAGGCATGGCTCGCCGTGCGCGGGGAGGGCCGCGGGCCCCTCTTCACCAATCCGCGGGGGGGCCGGCTCTCCACGCGGGGGGCGCACCGCATCGTCAAGAGCCGGGCGCGCGCCGCGGGTCTCGACCGCCGCGTCACTCCCCATACCCTGCGCCATACCTTTGCCACCCACATGCTGGGCGAGGGCGCCGACCTGCGGCTCATCCAGGAGCTCCTGGGGCACAGCCGGCTCAGTACCACCCAGCGCTACACGCATGTGAGTGCCGAGCACCTGATGAAGGTGTACGATCGGGCGCATCCTCGCGCCAACTAGCCCATGACCCCATCGACCACCGAGACCTTTCACGCCACCACCGTCGCCTGCGTGCGCCACCAGGGCCGGGTGGCCCTGGCCGGCGACGGACAGGTCTCCATCGGCCAGACCATCGTGAAGGCGGGGGCGCGCAAGGTCCGCAAGGTCTATCACGGCCGGGTGCTCGCGGGCTTCGCGGGGGCGGCCGCTGATGCGTTCACCCTGTTCGCCAAGTTTGAGTCCAAGCTCGACGAGCATCGGGGCAATCTCCAGCGCGCCGCGGTGGAGCTGGCCAAGGACTGGCGCATGGACCGGGTGCTCCGGCGCCTCGAGGCGCTCCTCGCGGTGGCCGACGCCGAGGCCTCGTTCATCATCTCGGGGACGGGCGACGTGATCGAGCCGGACGACGGCCTCATCGGCATCGGATCGGGCGGTCCCTACGCGCTGGCCGCGGCGCGGGCCCTGTGCGCCCATTCGAGCCTTCCCGCCGATCAGATCGCCGAGCAGGCGCTCCGGATCGCCGCGGGCATCTGCGTCTACACCAACGACCACATCACCGTGGAGACGCTCGGATGAGCGCCGCACACAAACTACTGTTTGCCAGCCGGCAAGCTCGCTCGAAGGAGCGTCGCCCAGTAGGGCAGTTCGGATGAGCGCCGCACGCAAGCTACTGTTTGCCAGCCGGCAAGCCCGCTCGAAGGAGCGTCGCCCAGCAGGGCAGTTCGGATGAGCGCCCCACGCACACGACTGTTTGCCAGCCGGCACGCCCGCTCGAAGGCGCG
>DASYQB010000036.1:0-5619 GCA_036005985.1 Candidatus Methylomirabilota bacterium
AATGCGGACCCCTCTCCCCCAGTGGGGGAGAGGGCAGGGTGAGGGGGCCACTCCAAATGCTCGCAGTCGAGAACGTCGACGTCTTCATCCAGGCCAGTCATATTCTTCGCCGCGTGTCGTTCGAGGTGAGGGAGCGCGAGGTGGTGTGTTTGGTGGGGCGCAACGGCGCGGGGAAGACCACGACACTCCGCACCATCATGGGCTACCATCGCCCCCGGAGCGGTAGCGTCCGCTTCCACGAGGTGCCGCTCCACGAGCGGCGCACCCACGAGATCGCGCGGCTCGGGCTGGGGTTCGCGCCGGAGGAGAGCGGCATCTTTCCCGATTTGACGGTGGCGGAGAACATCGAGATCTCGACGTGGACCCGTCCCGGAGGACGCCCCGCCGCCGAGCGGCTGGCCCTCGCCTACGAGATCTTCCCCGTCTTGAAGAAATACGGCCCCCGCAAGGGCCCGGAGATGTCGGGCGGCGAGCGCAAGATGCTCTCCATCGCGCGCGCGCTTGCCCTCGATCCTCAGATGCTCCTCCTCGACGAGCCCTTCGAAGGTCTCTCCCCCGCCATCGTGCCCACGGTGGCCAAGGGCATCGCCGAGATCACCCAGCGCGGCCATGCCGTGCTCATCGCTGAGTCCAACATTCACCACGTGCCCGACTTCGCCACGCGTCTCTACGTGATCGAGCGCGGCGAGATCATCTTCGCGGGACGACCGGAGGACGTCCGCACGGACGCCGCCGCCCTCCGCGCAACAGGAGGACATATCTGATGGCTTCCCTGCCCCTCATCCCCTCCGCGGTCATCGGCTCCCACGGCAAGCCCGGCTGGTGGTTTGCCACCGTCAAGAAGGTCGAGGCGGGCGAGTACGGTCCCGGCGATCTTGACGAGATGTTCGACGACGCGGCCGACACCGCCATCCGCGACATGGAGCGCGCGGGGCTCGACATCATCACCGATGGCGAAGTCCGCCGCCTCGACGGCTACGTCGACTCCTACTACGCCATCATCAAGGGCATCTCGCCCCTCCCCGTGCGCCGCAAGGCGGGACCGTGGGGCTACGACCAGCAGACGCGCTACGAGGCGACCGGACGCATCGAGGCGCCGGAGGGCGGGCTCGGCATCGTCAAAGAGTTCGAGTACCTCAAGGCGCACACCACCAAGGCGACCAAGGCTACCTGCGCGGGGCCTCTCACCTTCGGGTCGCGCATTCACCCGGGCAAGATGTACAAGGACGTGGTGGACGTGGCCGAGCGCTTCGCCGAGGTGATCAACATAGAGCTCAAGGCGCTGGTGGCAGCGGGGGCGGACTTCATCCAGCTCGACGAGCCGGCCCGCGGCAATGTCTCGGGAGAGGAGATGGCCCGCCTCTACAACCTGGCCACGGAAGGGGTGAAGGCCAAGCTCGCCTTCCACATCTGCTTCGGCAACCGCTTCGGCCGCTCGCGCTTCGACCGCACGTACCGGCCGTATTTCCCCGGCATCCTCAAGGCGCGCGCGGATCAGCTCGTGCTCGAGTTCGCCGGGCGCGAGTTCTCCGAGCTCGACCTGTGGAAGGAGTACGGGCAGGATCGTGAGCTGGGGGCGGGTGTCATCGACGTCAAGGGCTTCTATCCGGAGAGCCCCGAAGACGTGGCCAAGCGCATCAAGCGCGTGCTCACCGTGTGCAAGCCGGAGAAGCTCTATGTGAATCCGGACTGCGGCTTCGGCTGGTCCCCGCGCTACATGTGCAACCAGAAGGTGGGCGCCCTCGCCGCGGGCGCCGTCCTCGCCCGTCAGGAGCTCTCGGGAAAGAAGTAGCCGACGTGTCGGTCGCCTACACCTGGGGCACGGAGGAAGCGGAGCGGCGGCTGCCCTTCGTCTGCGACAGCTATCTGCCCCACCCCGATGCCGTGTATTTCCGCGGCGTCACGGTGCGGGCCACCTCAGAGCGAATCTTTCGCTGGCTGTGCCAGCTCCGCGCCGCCCCTTACTCCTACGACTGGATCGACAACCGGGGGCGGCGCAGCCCCCGCACCCTCATCCCCGCCCTGGAGCATCTTGCCGTCGGACAGTCCGTGATGGGTATCTTCACCATCGTGGATTTCATGAAGGGGCGCCACCTGACCCTGCGCATCAAGCACGGCACGGGCGCCTTCAGCCTCTTCGGCGACCTCGCCATGACCTATCTCATCGTGCCGGAGGGTCCGGAGCGTTCCCGGCTCCTCGCCAAGCTCGCCGTGCGCTATCCTCGCGGGGTGACAGGTGCGCTGATGCGCCGGCTGCTTCCGTGGGGCGACCTCGTCATGATGCGGCGCCAGCTCCTGAACCTCAAAGCCCTCGCGGAGGGCGAGCAATAGCGCGTCGACCACACTTCGAGGCGCGGCCCGCCGGTTTGACCGGAACGAAGTGCTCGATGTGCGCCGGACCACCCTCGCCGGTCACGCGCCTACCGTGGAGCAAGAGCAGATAGCCTGATCGCCCCGCCTTCATAGTCCTTTACTCGCGACACATACGACGTTCACAGGCCGCCCCCATGCTTCATGCGTTCGCCATGAAGCATCGAACCCGTCAGAGGAGGAGATCATGATGTCACTGCGAAAGACCGTGCTGTCAGCCACCATCGCTTTGGTGCTGGGCCCCGCGGGATTCGTGTGGGCGGCCGGACCCACGGAAACGGTACAGACGGCGATTCAGCGGGTGTTCACGGAGAGCAGCGCGGCGCACGCCAAGGCCGGGTCGCCGGACGACCGGCGCGCCCACATCCGGGAGGCCGCGGAAAGCCTCTTCGACTTCCGTGAGATGGCCCGGCGATCGCTGGGCGAGCGGTTCGACGCCCTCTCCGCCGCGGATGAGAAGGAGTTCGTCCGGCTCTTCACGAACCTGATCGCCTCCTCCTACCTGGGCAAGATCGAAGCCTATGCGGGCGAGCCCATCCGCTATATCGGCGAGCGGGTGGATGGTGTGGAAGCCAGCGTTAGCTCCCGGCTGGTCACCGCCAAGGGCTCGCAGGTGGACGTCGGGTACCGGCTCTATCGAGCGGGGGACCGATGGGCGGTGTACGACGTGTCCGTCGACGGCGTGAGCCTCGTCGACAACTACAGGATGCAGTTCAGCCGGCTGATCCAGCGGAGCTCGTTCGCCGACCTGCTCAAGACCATCCGCGAGAAATCGGGCTCGTAGCGGGCCCTCGGGCAGGTAAACGGGCCGGCCGTCTCGAGCGTCTCAAAAGCGATGGCGGGCCGGCATTGGTCGGCCCGCGCGCAGTGAGCGGAAGTGCCATGGGAGGAACGGCACATGGTTCGTCATAGGCTCGGCAGGATGATGGTGCTCGCGGTGCTCGTGGTAGCCGCGGTCATCGGCTCGACCGCCCTCGCCCAGGCGCAGGTCAGCGTGGATATCGGTATCCATCTGGGCGGCCCGCCGCCCCTCGTGCCCGTGCCGGAGACCCCGGTCATGTACGCGCCGTCAGTCAACGGCAACTTCTTCTTCTACGACGGCGGGTACTACGTGTTCAGAAGGGGCGCCTGGTACATGGCCCCGCGGCATGACGGCCCGTGGGCGGTCGTCGCCCCTGCCTACGTCCCCCGGCCGCTCCTCGCCGTACCCGTGCGTTACTACCGGGTGCCTCCTCCGGAGTGGAAGCACTGGCGCGCGGAGGGGGCACCGCGCTGGCAGCCCGCCTATGGACGGAGCTGGGAAGATCGCCACGAACCGGTGAGGGTGGAGCATCGCCCGGAGCATCACGAGCTCCGTCACGAGGAGGAGCGGCGATAGAACGGCCTGTCAGCCCGCGCCGCCCGCCTGGAAGGCTTTCCGGATCACCGCCTGCGCCTCCTCCTGGATCCGGCGCAGGTGGTCGGGGCCCTTGAAGCTCTCCGCGTAGAGCTTGTAGACCTCCTCGGTTCCGGAGGGGCGGGCGGCAAACCATCCGCTCGGGGTGACGACCTTGAGCCCTCCGATGGGCGCGTCGTTCGCCGGCGCCTTGGTGAGGAGGCTCGTGATCTTCTCGCCCGCGAGCTCGGAGGCGGCGACCTGCTGCGGGGAAAGCTTGGCGAGGATCGCCTTCTGGGCGTGGGTGGCCGGCGCGTCGATGCGCTGATAGGCGGGCTCGCCGAACTCGCGGGTCAGCTCCCGGTAGAGCTCACCCGGATCGTGACCGGTGACCGCCGTCATCTCGGCGGCGAGCAGCCCCATCACCAACCCGTCCTTGTCGGTGGTCCACACCGAGCCATCCCGACGCAGAAACGACGCGCCCGCGCTCTCCTCGCCCCCGAAGCCGAGAGAGCCACCGAGGAGCCCGTCGACGAACCACTTGAACCCTACGGGCACCTCCACGAGCGGGCGCCCGAGCCGGACCGCCACGCGGTCGATCATGCTGCTGCTCACGAGCGTCTTGCCGATCCCCGCCGCCCGTCCCCACTCTGCCCGATGGGTGAAGAGGTAGGAGATGGCCACCGCGAGATAGTGATTGGGGTTGAGAAGACCCACGCTCCGGGCCACGATGCCGTGCCGGTCGTGATCGGTGTCGCAGGCCCACGCCACGTCGAAGCGGTCCTGGAGCGCGATGAGACGCTGCATCGCGTAGGGCGACGAGCAGTCCATGCGGATCTTCCCGTCGTAGTCGACGGTCATGAAGCTGAAGGTCGGATCCACCACCTCGCTGGTGATGGTGAGGGGTAGCTTGTAGCGGTCGCCGATCATGGCCCAGTAGTGCACCCCGGCCCCGCCCAGCGGATCGACGCCAAGATCGATCCTCGCGTCGCGGATGGCGTCCATGTCGATGACGTGCCCGAGGTCTCCGACGTACGCGCTCATGTAGTCATGCCGGTGCGTGGTGGACGCGCGGCGCGCCCGCTCGACGGGGATACGCTTCACTCCGCGGAGACCGGCGGCGAGCAGCGCGTTCGCCTGATCCTGGATCCAGCCCGTCACATTGGTGTCGGCGGGCCCGCCGTTGGGCGGGTTGTACTTGAAGCCGCCATCCTCCGGCGGATTGTGCGACGGCGTGACCACGATGCCGTCAGCGAGGCCGCCAGTCCGGCCGCGGTTATAGGTGAGGATGGCGTGGGAGATGACCGGGGTGGGCGTGTAGCCACCGCGGTCGTCGATCATCACGTCCACCTCGTTGGCCGCGAGGACTTCGAGGGCGCTTGCCAATGCCGACTCCGACAGCGCGTGGGTGTCGATGCCGAGGAAGAGGGGCCCGTCGATCCCCTCCTGCCGCCGGTAGTTGCAAATAGCCTGGGTGATGGCGAGGATGTGATCCTCGTTGAAGGCGCTGGCCAAGGCAGAGCCGCGGTGGCCCGAGGTTCCGAAGGCTACCCGCTGCTCGCGTATGGCAGCATCCGGCTTCCGCGTGTAGTAGGCGGTCATGAGCTGCGGGATATTGGCCAGCATCGATCGTTCGGCGAGCTTACCGGCGCGCGGATCCATGCCCTCACGCTCTCACCGAGGCTTTCCCTCGTCAACCACCATCGCGTCCCTTCGCCTCGCGCCTCTTGACGCCGCGCGAGGTGGTGGCGCACGATGGCCCGCGACGATGGAAGACGTCGAGAGGTTTCCCTCCCTCGCCGAGATCGACACCATCGGAGCCTGTCCCCATCCCGTCCTGCGCAATCTGCGGATCACCCAGGCCTACTACGAGC
>DASYQB010000037.1:0-7257 GCA_036005985.1 Candidatus Methylomirabilota bacterium
GGCAGGCATCGAGCGGCTGATCAAGGAAGAGCTGCCCGAGATCGAGGAAGTGCTGGATGCGACGGATCACGCCGCCGGCACCAATCCGTACTACACGCCAGACAAGTAGCGCCCGGGCGCTACCGCAGAAACCTTCTCACCCTGCCCTCTCCCCCACCGGGGGAGAGGGTTCGTGTTTGACCTGGGTGGCAAGCGAGCGCTTCCGCACCCAGTCCCACAACCGCACCCCGAGAAGCACGGCCAGCGCGATCGCGTAGTAGTACTGGGTGGTGCGCCCGCGCTTGGCCAGCCACACGAAGTGGAGCACCCCCAGTCCCCCGATCACATAGGCGAGCTTGTGCAGGAGACGCCAGTTCGCCCCCCCGAGCCGCTTGATCATCCCCGTGGTCGACGTGACGGCAAGAGGGATGAGGAGCAGGAGGGCGAGCACACCCACCGTGATGAAGGGCCGCTTGAGCACGTCTTCCCACATGCGCCGCCAGTCGAAGAAGTGGTCGAGACCTATCCAGACCGCAAAGTGGAGACAGATATAGAAGAAGGCGAGGAGGCCGAGGAGCCGCCGCATCTGGATGGGCCACGACCAGCGGAAGACGATGCGGAGCGGGGTCATGCCGAGGCTTGCGAGCAGGAGCACGAGCGCGGTGAGCCCGAGAGTGCGGGTGATGTAGTCGATGGGGTTGGCGCCGAGGTCGTCGGTGAAGAAGCCCCGCACCAGCAGGCCGAGCGGCCAGAGGCTGGCGATCCAGACCGCGGTCTTGAACGCCACCCGCACCCGGTAACTCATGGAGGATCTAGTAGAACTTCTTCAGATCCATCCCGGTGTACAGCGACGCGACCTGGTCGCCGTAGCCGTTGAACATGAGGGTCTCGCGCCGACGCAGCTCGCCGATGCGCCGCTCGTTGGCCTGGCTCCATCTCGGATGGCTGACCTCGGGGTTCACGTTGGAATAGAAGCCGTACTCGCTGGGAGCGGCCCTGTTCCAGGTCGTCTTGGGCTCGTCCGAGGTGAGCCGGATGCGCACGATGGACTTGCCACTCTTGAAGCCGTACTTCCAGGGCACGACCACGCGAAGGGGCGCCCCGTTCTGATTGGGGAGCACCTGGCCGTAGAGGCCGACCGTCATGAGCGTCAATGGATGCATCGCCTCGTCGAGGCGGAGCCCTTCCGTGTACGGCCAGTCCAGAGCGAAGCCGAAGATTCCACGCTTCTGCCCCGGGAACATCTCGGGGTTGACGAGGGTGGTGAACTCCACGAACTTGGCCTGCCCCGTGGGCTCGACCCGCTTGAGCAGCGCGGAGAGGGGGAAGCCGATCCACGGAATGACCATGGACCATGCCTCGACGCAGCGGAGCCGATAGACGCGTTCCTCCAGGGGGAACTTGAGCACTTCCTCGATGTCGAAGGTCTTGGGCTTGGCGCAGAGTCCGTCCACCTGCACCGTCCACGGCCGAGTCTTGAGCGAGGCGGCGTGGGCGGCGGGGTCGCCCTTGTCCGTGCCGAACTCGTAGAAGTTGTTGTAGGTGGTCACGTTCTTGTAGGAGGTGAGCGCCTCCTGCAGCTGATACGCGGGGTTCTTGGTCGCCGGGAGGGGCTGGAGATTGCCCTGGGCCTCCGCCTCCCTGCCCCAGGGGGCGAGGGCGAGGGCCGCGACACCGGTCATGAAAGCCCGGCGATTGAGATAGACCCCGTGATCGGTGATGTCTCGGGGCGAGATGTCCTCTCCCCTGAGCTTCATGTCCGCGTCCCGCTTGATCAACATGGCCTTTGGCCTCCTCGGATGAGATACGCCTACGATGCTAGCAGGTTCTTCCAATACCGTGTCACACGGCTGTCAATTCGGCGCCGACCCTGATCACCAGCAAAAGCGTGCCTTTTCCTTGGGATACGAGCGAGTGGGGGGTCTAGGATGTTAGTCCCATGTCAAGCTGGGCCATCGTGTCGGTGCTCGGGCTGACCCTCCTCACGACCGGCTGCGTCGGACTGCCCGCCGGCACGTACTATCCCGAGCCACGGGATCCCAACACCGCGCGTGTCGCGACGACGCTCTACCGGGCGGCCTCGGCCGCCGGCGACGATCCCAAGCGATACACCTTCGCCTTCATCAGGACGCGGCACCCTGTCGTCTACACGGACGAGGACGCGACCTTCTATATATCCGACGGGCTCGCCGCCATGCCCATGCCCGTCCTCGAGGGCACGATCGCCCAGGCGGTAGCCCACGAGGTGCTCGATCACGTCGGGACGCGCCGGCGGATGTCCGCGGGCATGACCGGCGGCTTCAGCATCGCCGGCTTCTTCGTGCCCGGCGTGGGAATGCTCGACTACATGGTCAACCCTCTGGTCGTCCGAGCCTTCTCGCGCAAGCAGGAGCTCGACGCGGACAGGCGGGCGGTGGAGATTCTCCGCACCATGGGAGACCCCACGCCGCGCCGGAGCCTGGCCGCAGCGATGCTCGCCACGGATGCGGCCCCCGTGAAGAGCCAGGAAGGCAGCGGCAGCATGCTCGACACGCGGCCCACCCTCCGGGCCCGCCTTGCCGCGCTCGAACCGCTCGAGCCCGCGATCGTCGTCGAAGGCGAGGCCACCGCCAGGCGCTGATCCGTCGCTCAGACGCCGAGCAGGTGCACGGCCTGCGGCGACGGCCCCTTGGCAGCCCCGGGCTCCGGCAGCTCCTCGATCACCCGGGTGCCCGCGAGCAGATCGGCGAGGCCGCGCCGCTCCTCCGTGAACACGATGCCCATGTAGCCGAGCCCGAAGCTGGCCAGCGACAGGAAGCCGCCGAGACAGCGGAGCGCGGCCCGGCCGTAGCCGGGAATGCCGCCGTCGTCACGCCCGATGACGGTGATGCCCAGGGCCATCTTGCCCAGGGTCTGACCGCAGCCGCCGACGAGCACCACGTGATAGGCGATGTGCAGGGCCAAAGCCAGGGCCGGCATCACGAACAGAATCAGCAAAACGTCGAAGAGGTCGCCGGGGGGGCTGTCGAGGGCCCAGAGCCCGATCACCAGCCACATCGAACAGAACACCCACACCCCCGCCCCCACCATGCAGTCGAGGACAAACGCCGAGAAGCGGCGCCAGAAGCCCGCGGTGACCACACCCGTCACGGCCGGGCGCCCGCGGCCCCCCCGTAGAGGCGCCGGTATTCCTCCCAGGCGAGCATGACACGCCGGACGAAGCCGCGCGTCTCCGTGAACGGAATGAGCTCGACGAAGACCTCGAGATCGTCCGTGGTGCGCGCCTTCCACCACTGGCGCACCGGGGTGGCGCCCGCGTTGTAGGCGGCCACAGCGAGGCGCGGGTCGCCGAATTCCTTCAGAAGCCCGGCGAGGTGCGCGCTGCCCAGCGTGAGATTGGCGAAGGGCTCGTCGAGGAGCGCGCCGTCGTTGAAGGGCAGACCGCGCTGGCGCGCCATGGGCTTGGCCGTGTCGGGCATGAGCTGCATGAGGCCGCGCGCCCCCACCCGGGAGCGGGCCTGCGCGTTGTAGGACGACTCCTCGCGCACCACCGCCGCCACCAGATAGGGATCGACGGCCGCGCGGGCCGCCGCTTCATTGAGCTCGGAGCGCCAGCCGATCGGATAGAAGGCCTCCCAGAACGTCCGGGGGGCCGCGGGCGGAGCGCTCCGCGCCAGGCCAAGGAAGTGGCGGCGCATGATTCTCAGCGAGAGGTAGTAGCGCGAATCCTGGGCGTAGACGGTGGCCAGCGCATAGAGGCGGCGCGTATCGGTGAGGGACCGGCGCACCAGCTCGTCCATCTCCTCGTCCGCGAAGTCGTCGAGCCCCACGGCATGGAGGGCCTCGATGCGCGCGTACGGCGCGTCGGCCTGGAGGAACTCGCGGGGATCGGCAGGCAGCGACGTGGCCAGCTGCACTGCCGCGGGGTTGCGGCCCGGCTGCGGAGCGAGCCGCGGCACCCGGCGCAAGGCGAGGACACCATAGTAGGTGCGGGGCGACTCGGAGATGAGCAGGGCAAAGTACTTGGAGGCGTTGTCGGCCTGCCCGGCCGCACTGTAGGCGCGGGCCGTCCAGTACAGCGCCGCGTCGCGGTAGTTCTGGCTGGCCACGCGGATGGCCGTGATGCGCGACCAGCGCTCGGCCGCCTCTACGTGATCGGAGCGAATCCAGGAGAGCCAGCCGAGCCGCCACTGGGCGGCGATTCCCTCCTCCGACTCCGGATAACCCTGGGCGAGCTTGAGATATACCGCCTCGGCTGATTTCGGGTCCGGCCCCGCCTCGAGCATGCGCGCCTTGAGCAGCAGCGCATCGTCCGCTTCCCCGGACTTGGGATAATCGGCCACGAGCCGATCCAGCGCGGCGAGCGCACCCTCGCGGTTCTTCTTTTGCTGGATCTTGGCCGACTCGAGAAGCCACGGCGCTTGCTTCTCGCCCGTGGCCAGGGTGAGGGCGCGGGCGGTGGCGGCGAGGGCCACGTCGTCGCGGCCGGCGCGACGTGCGCCGTCCATCACCACGCGGAGGGCCTTGAGGGCCAGATCCACGGGCGGCCCCTCGGCGAGCACGGCTTCCGCCTCGGCGCGCGCCTGATCTCCCAGCCCGGCCGCGGCGACTTTCTCCGCTCGGTCGATGCGCTGGGTTGGGGCGGGAGGCGGAACCGGGACGCCCCGCACCTCCAGCGCTCTGATCTCTCGCGCCGCCGCGTCGGCATACTGCGTAGCGGGCGCGGACAGCCAGAGCTCGCGGAACACCGGGGCCGCTTCCGCTCCCCGCCCGGCCGCGGCCAGCGACTGGCCCATGCGGAGCCGCGCTCGCGCCGCTTCGCCGTGATCGGGGAAGCGATCGACGAAGCGGCGCCACAGTGAGGCGGCCGCGACATCATCGCCGGTGCGGGAGGCCTGTTCCGCGGCGAGGAGGAGCGCGGGCGCCACGGCCCGGCTTTCCGGCGCCGCATCGGCCGCCTGCTGCGCGGCGGCGCGGGAGCCCGCGAGGTCACCGAGGCGAGCCAGGCTCTCGGCCTGCTGGAGCAGCGCGTATTCCGCGATGGGGGCGGCGATGCGGCTGACCTCCCCGAACTCGCGCTCGGCCTGCGCCCAGTCGCCCGCGCGGTAGGCCGTCATCGCGGCCGCGAAGAGCTCGCGCGCTTCCGGAGAGAGCCGCACGGGCGTCGGCCCCGCCGCCCGCGCGGAGATGCTCCCGAGGAGCACGGTGAGACAGACGAGGGAAGCGAGGGCCCGGCGCATTTCTCGAGTCTACCGCAGCGCCGTATCGCGGGCGATCCGGCGGGTGTAGACGATGCGCTGGATGGCCGTGACATTGGTGAGCACAGCGAGGAGGGCCATGGCCGGCGTGAGCTGGTGGAAGACCGCTCCCGCAATGAGCGCGATGAGACGCTCGGGGCGCTCGATCATCCCGATGTCGCAGCGCACGCCGATGGACTGGGCGCGTGCCTTGGTGTAGCTGGTCATGAAGGTTCCGGCGAGAGTGGCCATGGTCAGCACCGCGCCCGCGGTGTCGCCCCGCTGCTGGTAGTAGACGAGGATACCGAACAGGATGGCCACGTCCGAGTAGCGGTCGACCACCGAGTCGAGAAACGCCCCGTAGTCGCTCTCCGAGCCCGCGAGGCGGGCCACCGCGCCGTCGAAGAAGTCGAAGAGCGCGGCCACCGCGAGGAGCACCGCGCCCCAGCGCAGGCGCCCCAGGGAAAAGACATAGGCGGCGGTGATGCTCACGCCCAGGCCGAGCACGGTCAGGTGATTGGGCCGCGCGCCCACGCGCAGGAGGAGGCGCGTCACAGGATCGAAGAAGCGGTGCAAAGGGGCTTTGTAGTGGCCGAGCATCTAGAGCGGTTTGCCGAGCGCGTCGTCGAGCGCCGAGCGCACGAGCGCCATCTCGTTGGCGTCCTCGATGCGGCGGCCGTGGCGATCGGTGACGTAGAAGGTGTCGTAGGCGTGATCGATGTCGGTGGCGATCCGCGCGCTCGCGATGGAGAGGCCGGACTGGGCGAGGGTGCGCGTGATGAGGTAGAGCAGCCCCACCCGGTCCGGGCACTTGACCTCCACCACGGTGTGGGTGTCGGAGAGGTGATTGTCGACGGTCACCTTGGCCGGTCCGGGAACGAACTCGTCCGCGGGCCGCCCACCTCGCCGCGCCGCGAGCAGCAGCTCCACCGTTTGCTCACCCGAGAGAACGCGGCGAAGCGACTGGAGGGTGCGGCGCCAGCGCGCTTCCTCGGTCACTGCCTCACCGAAGGGATCGTTGACCTGGAAGGTGTCGATGGCCATGCCGTCGGCGCGGGTATGGATCTGCGCGGAGAGGATGTTGATGCCGTTGGCGGCCAGGCACCCCGCGATGAGCGAGAAGAGTCCCGGCACGTCGCGGGTGATGATGACGAGATCCGAAGAGCCCAGATCACGGTGATGGAAGAGCTCGGTGGCCACCGGCTCCGCCTCGAGGCGCTCGATGAGCCGGAGGTGGGCGGCGATTCTCGGGGGGGGCGTGGTGGTGAGATATCGGTCGGAGACCATGGCGAGGTGCCCGGACACGGCGTTCCGGAGCCCGGGGTCGCGCAGCTCGGCGGAGACACGCTGGGTCACCTCGTCGCGCGACAGGCCCTCGGGCTTGCCGCCGGTGAGACGCGCGAGGGCGCCCGAGTAAAGCTCCCAGAGGATCTGCGCCTGCCAGCCCGTCATCACTCCCGGTCCCACCGCGCGCATGTCGGCCACGGTGAGCAGGTAGAGCATGCGAAGCCGCTCGGGAGTGCCACACAGTCCGGCGAGGGCCTCCACCGTCTTGGGATCATTCACGTCCCGCCGCTGGGCGATGTGGGAGAGCGCCACATGCTGGGCGACGAGGAACACCACGGCGCCCGCCCCTTCACCTTCGAGCCCGATGCGCGCGGTGAGCTCCTCGGCGAGGGGAATGCCCTTGGCCACGTGGCCGTGGCCCTTGCCCTTGCCGATGTCGTGTAGAAGCATGCCGAGCATGAGGAGATCGGGCCGCCCCACCTCGTTCAGCACCTCGGCGATACCCTCGGACGACGCGGAGGCCCCGGGGGCGAGGGTCTCCAGATTCTCCACGGCGATGAGGGAGTGCTGATCAGCGGTGAACTTGTGATAGACGTCGTACTGGACGAGGCAGGTGAGGGCGTCCCACTCGGGCAGGTAGCGGCCGAGGAAGCCCACCTCGTGCATCTGGCGCAGGGTCTGGGCCACGCGCCCCCAGCTACGGCAGATGTCGAAGAAGAGATCGCGCACGTGGGGCGAGCGGCGGAACCCGTCGTCCACCAGGTCGAGCGCTTCT
>DASYQB010000038.1:0-12658 GCA_036005985.1 Candidatus Methylomirabilota bacterium
GTCGGGGGGCCAGCAGCAGCGGGTGGCCATCGCGCGCGCCCTGGCCATGCAGCCCCGGATCATGCTCTTCGACGAGCCCACATCCGCCCTCGACCCCGAGATGATCAACGAAGTGCTCGACGTCATGACCGACCTCGCCAAGGAGGGGATGACCATGATGGTGGTGACGCACGAGATGGGCTTTGCCCGTCGCGTCGCCCACCGGGTCATCTTCATGGACGAGGGCAGCGTCGTCGAGGCGGCCACCCCGAACGATTTCTTCTCCGCCCCGAAATCGGATCGCGCCAAGGATTTCCTGTCCAAGATCCTGTCTCACTAACCCCAAGGAGGTCGTGCATGAGAAGGTTTCTCGCTTCCGTCGTCGCCTTCACCCTGCTCGCGTACATGGTGACGCCGGCTCTCGCCCAGGCCCCCGCCCAGGGCACGCTGGAGAGGATCAACCAGTCGGGTACCCTCACCCTCGGCACCCGCACGGGCTCGCCCCCCTTCGCCTACGTCAACGCCAAGAACGAGTGGGTCGGGTTCTCCATCGACCTCGTCGAGGAGCTGGTCAAGCCGGCCATCGAGAAGAAGCTCGGCAAGACCATCAAGGTCGAGAAGAAGGAATCCACTCCACCCACCCGCATCCCACTCCTCACCTCGAATGCGGTGGATCTCATTGCCGGTACCATGACGGACACGCGGACACGGCGCGATAGCGTGGACTTCTCCATCACCTTCTTCGTCACGGGCGCCCAGTTCCTCGTGAAGAAGGGGAGCAAGATCCGCGGCATCAAGGACATCGACGGCAAGCGCATCGCCGCCCAGCAGGGCTCGACCAACGCGCGGATCATCCGCGAGAAGGCGCCCAAGGCCCAGCTCCGCGAGTTCCCTGACCAGCCCGCAGCCTTCCAGGCCCTGCTCCAGGGACAGGTGGACGCCTATACCAATGACGGCATCCAGCTCGCCGGTCTCAAGGCCAAGGCGGCCAATCCCGCGCAGTGGGACATCGTGGGCGACTTCTTCTCCTACGAGCCGTACGGCATGGCCATGCGGAAGAACGATGCCGATTTCCGCAACGTGGTCAACGGAGGCCTGATGGACGGCATCGAATCCGGCAAGTACTTCGAGATCTACGACAAGTGGTTCGGGTCCAAGGGTGAGCTGCCCTATCCCATGTCCGCGGGCGTCCGCACCTTCATGCTCTACCAGGCCGTCCCCAAATAGTTGGCGCTTCGAACCCCTCTCCCCCCACCGGGGGAGAGGGCAGGGTGAGGGGGCGGCCTAGGTGAGGGGGCCAAAGTGGCCGCGACGAAGCGCCTCAGTGAACCGTCGCGCGTTCCTTCGAATTGTGCCCGAACTGCTCAGGGAGGCGGTGCCCAAGCTCCCCGTGACCTGCCCGTCGAGCAGGCCCAGGAATTCGAGTTCTTCATCAACATGACAACGGCCAAGACGCTCGGCGTGGACATCCCGCACTCGTTGCTGCTCCGCGCCGACGAGATCATCCAGTGAACTACACCTTCAACTGGTCGGTGCTGTGGACGGGCGACTCCGGACAGTGGCTCCTGAGCGGGCTCATCGTCACCCTAGAGCTGTCGGCGCTCGCCTGGATCCTCGCGGTGGCGCTCGGGATCGTGTCGGGCGCCTTGCGCACGGTGAAGTTCCGGCCGCTCCGGGCCGTGGCCACTTTCTACGTCGAGTTCTTCCGCAACGTGCCCCTGCTCGTGTGGATGTTCTTCTGGTACTTCGGTGTGCCTCCTTTCCTGCCCGAGGTGATCCGCGAATGGATGTTCGGCCACGGACTCGAGTTCTGGGCGGGCGTGCTCGCCCTTGGCGTGTACAGCGGCGCCCGTTTCTCCGAAGTGCTGCGCTCGGGCATCCAGTCCATTCCCCGCACGCAGATGGAGGCGGCCGTCGCCTCGGGGCTGACCACGTTCCAGGCCTATCGCTACGTCATCCTGCCCGTGGCCCTTCGCCTCATCATCCCGCCCGCCACCAACGAGTCGCTGAACCTCCTCAAGAACTCGTCGGTCGCTCTCACCATCAGCGTGGCCGAGCTGACCTTCCAGACGCGCCAGATCGAGACCTATACCGCCAAGGCCATCGAGGCTCTCACCGCGGGGACCCTCATCTACCTCGTGCTCTGCGTCGGGCTGGCCTCGTTCATGTCCTGGGTGGAGCGGCGCACGGCCATTCCCGGCCTCATTACGAGCGGGGGGCGCCGTCGATGATGGAATCGATCGCCTCTAGTCTCGACGTCATCTGGCGCAACCTGCCCTTCCTGATGATCCAGGGCTTCCTCGGCTTCGGGAAGTTCGTGGGGGGCACGGTGCGGCTGGCCATTCCCGCCATCATCTTCGGGTTTCTCCTCGGCATCTTCATCGGCCTCGGCCGACTCGCGCCCTCGCGCTGGATCCGCGTCCCCGCCACCATCTACGTGGAGTTCTTCCGCGGCGTGCCCCTGGTCATGGTGATCTTCTGGATGTGGTTCGTGGTGCCCATCGTGCTGCGTCGGCCCATTCCCGAGTACTGGGTCGCCCTCACCGCCTTCGTCGTCTTCGAGGCGGCCTATCTCGGGGAGATCGTGCGGGCAGGGGTGCAGTCGGTGACGCGCGGACAGGTGGAGGCGGCCACCGCGGTCGGCCTCACGGGAAGCCAGACCATGCGCTACGTGGTCCTGCCCCAGGCGCTCAAGAACATGATCCCGTCGCTGGTGACCCAGTTCATCGTCCTATTCAAGGACACCTCGCTCGCGTCCATCATCGGCTTCATGGACCTGACCAAGGCGGCCCAGGTCGTCAACAACCGCGAGGTGCGCCCCTTCGCCCTCTATCTCTTCATCGCGGTGGTGTACTGGGTCTGCACGTACTCCATGTCCCGCTACGCGCGGCACGTGGAGCAGCGCCTGAGCCCTGCCTGAGCTCCAGCTGACCAACGGCGTCCGCCTCCACTGGCGTGAGAGAGGGGACGCCTCGAAGCCGCCCGTGGTGTGGATTCACGGGGGCTCCGTCGAGGACTCCTCCTCCATGCTCGCGGACCTCGAGCCGTTCTTCACGCGGATCCGGGCTCTCTTTCCCGACGCGCGCGGCCACGGTCTGTCCACCAAGTTCGAGCGAGCCGGTGACTATACGTACGACAGGAAGCTCGAGGACCTCGTCCTGTGGCTCGAAGCCCTCGGGATCGAGCGAGCGATCTTGGGCGGCGCCTCCATGGGCGCGGCTCTGTCGCTGTGGGCCGCAGTCCATGTGCCGGACCGCGTGCGTGGCGTCGTCTCGATCAGCGGGCCGCCCTACGAGCCGTCGCCGGGCGACAAGGCGTGGTGGGCGGTGCACCGGCCCCTCGTGGAGGCGGGGCGCTTCGAGGAGTACTTCGACGCGAACGTGAAGCTCCGGATGGGAGAGGACGCGCTCGCCCGCCTCAAGGCCCGGCCCGAGCGCTATGCCGAGGCGACGGGACGGCTCCGCGACCACTCGGTCGCCTCGCTCCTCGCGCTCCTCGACGAGACATACTCGAGACCGGACTGGCTCGCCGACTGCGCTCGCATCCGCTGCCCGGTCCAGGTGATCGCGGGCTCGGAGGACAGCTTCCCCACGGTGGAGATGTCCCGCCGTCTTGCCCAGACCATTCCCGGCGCCCGCCTCCACGTCGTCGAGGGCGGCCCGCACTTCCCCAACCGCAGCCACCGCGCCCTAGTGCAGGGAGTCGTCGGGGAGTTCCTGGGATCGCTCGAGCGGTGAGCGGATGGGGATGGTCGCGCTCCGCGTGGTACGAGCGGCCGGCCGTCGTCGGTCAGGCCTTCGCCCGCCGACTCGTAGACGCTCCCGGCGCCTGGCGCAGCGCCGACTCGATGAGGGCGTCCACCATCCAGCGGGCTACCGCCTCCACGTCGCGATAGCTCGAGCCCCAGATGTCGCGCAGCACCACGTATGACTCGATGCCATAGATCAGCGACAGGGCCTTGATGAGCCGTTCGTAGGTCCGCTCGCCCAACGTGGCGCGCAGGGGCGCGGCCGCTCGGTGCAGCATGTAGCGACGATGGCCCCGTCGGTAGGGCTCCTCCTCGAGCAGCCCCATACGCGCCAGCGACTCGTGCTCCAACGAGAGCTGGAGGGCCGCCCGCATGTGGGGCTCGAACTGCTTAAAGAGCGGGAAGGTCTTGTCGAAGAGCTCACGCGTCCGCTGGAGGCCGTCGCCGGAGCGAGGCTCGAAGCGGCGCACGGGGGCGAGGGCCTCGCCGACGACGGCGGTGACGAGAGCGCTCCGGCTCGGGAAGTATCGATAGGCGGTCGCTCGCGACACGCGCGCCTTGGCCGCGACCTCCGGCACCGAGGGGATGCGGCCCCGCTGGACGAGGGTCATCGCCTGGGCGAGGAGGAGCCGATGAGTCCGGGCGCGCGGACCGCGCTCAGCCCCCGGCGGCTGCACCCAGCCGAGGCTGGGCGCCGCAACAAGCGACTTGACAAAGGGCGACACGGGCCCTAGTCTCGCACAACCGCGTGAGACACGTGTCTCATTCTGCGCCATACGACGCGGTGCGGCGCGCGGGTCACCCCGGGAAGGAGCCCATGGCCAACGTCCTCTTCACGAACGTTCGGATCCTGGACGCGAGCGGCGCCGCGCCCTACCCCGGCGAGGTGCTGGTGCAGGGCAATCGCATTACCCGCGTGGCTCGGGGGGCGCGCGCGTTGCCCACGAGCGGAGTGACCGTCGTGGACGGTGGCGGCGCCACCCTCATGCCGGGCCTCGTCGAGGCGCACACCCACTTTTCCTGGAACGATCAGCCCGGCCTCAGCGAGATCCAGCGCATGCCCACCGAGGAGCACATCCTCTGGTGTGCCCACATCGCCAAGCGCTACCTCGACATGGGCTGGACGTCCTGCATCGGCGCGGCCACCGCCAAGCCACGCCTCGACGTGGTGATCCGGAACGCCATCGAATCGGGCCAGATCCCCGGCCCCCGTTACCTCGCGGCGAGTCAGGAGATCACGGTACCCGGCGGCCTCGGCGACGAGACGCTGCCCCACCTGCCGTACCCGGAGTTCAGCTTCGGCGCCATCGTCAACGGCCCCGAGGAGATGCGGAAGACGGTGCGCATGTTCCTCAAGTACGGCGTCGACACCGTGAAGCTGAACCTCTCCGGCGAGTACATCGCGGGCATCCCCGCCGAGCTCACGCCGATGACCGACGAGGAGATCGCGGTCGCGGTGAAGGAGGCCCATGTCCGCGGCAAGCGGGTGTCTGCGCACGCCCGTTCCGCGGAGGCGGTGAAGCAGTGCGTGCGTCACGGCATCGAGATCATTTACCACGCGAGCTTCGCCGACGAGGAAGCGCTCGACATGCTGGAGGCGCGGAAGGATCGGCACTTCGTCGCCCCGGGAATCGCCTGGCTCATCAATACGTCGTTTCACGCCGCGGAGTGGGGCATCTCGCCGGAGTCGGCGAAGGCCATGGGCTACCACCGCGAGCTCGAGGTGGCCTGCGAGACGCTGAAGAAGATGCACAAGCGCGGCATCCGCGTGCTCCCTGGAGGGGACTACGGCTTCGCCTGGATCAAGCACGGGACCAATGCGAAGGACCTCGAGTACTTCGTCTCCCACCTGGGCTTCACGGCCATGGAGGCGCTTCGCTCCGCGACCTTCTACGGCGGGCAGATCATGCTCCGCGGCAGCGAGCTCGGCCAGGTCAAGGAGGGTTACCTCGCCGATCTGCTCCTCGTGGACGGTGATCCGGTGGCCAATGTCGCCGTGCTCCAGGATTCCAAGCGCATCCTCGGCATCATGAAGGACGGCGCCTTCCACAAGGACCCGCAGGGCCGCGCCGCGCGCGGTCGCTGGAGCATCCCCGCCGCCTGAGGCGCGGATCCGCGCATGCCGACCCAGTTCATCGAGCGCGTGGCCGTGGAGTGCGACGGCGAGGGCGAGGCCATCCTGATGATCCACGGCCTCGGCGGCACCTCGAATGTCTGGACCCCGGTCCTTCCCGCGCTGGTCCGGCATCGAACGATCCGGCCAGATCTCCCCGGCTCGGGCCGCTCGCACCGCGTGGAGGGATCGCTGACGATCGGACGCTTCGTGGAGGCGATGCAGCGCGTGTGCGCCGCATTGCGTCTCGACCGCGTGCACGTCGCCGGGCACTCCCTCGGCACCATCGTGGCCCTGCACCTCGCGGTCACTACCCCGCGACTGGTGAGGAGCTTGGCCCTCTTCGGTCCCCTCGCCAGCCCGCTCGACGCGGCGCGGCCAGGCATCCGCGCGCGGGGGGCCAAGGCGCGCGACGAGGGCGAGGCGGGCATGCAGGCGATCGCCGACACCTTACTCACCACCGCGGTCTCGGCGGAGACGCGGACGCGGCGGCCGGTGGCGGTGGCCGCGGTACGTGAGCTGCTGATGCGCCAGTGCCCAGACGGCTACGCACGTACCTGCGAGGCGCTCGCCGACGCTCAGCCGGCGGAGATGGGCGGTATCACGTGCCCGACCCTCCTCGTCACCGGCGACGAGGACACGGTGTCCCCGGCCCAATCGGTGCGGCA
This sequence comes from Candidatus Methylomirabilota bacterium, assembly GCA_036005985.1. Lineage (GTDB taxonomy): Bacteria > Methylomirabilota > Methylomirabilia > Rokubacteriales > CSP1-6 > AR37. Next base: position 6,509 of record DASYQB010000038.1, read on the forward strand.
GCTCGGCGGGCGCATTCCCGGGGCACGTGTCGAGGTGCTGGCGCGCTGCGGCCACTGGACCCCGATCGAGAAGCCGGCGGAGTGCGAGGACTTGTTGAAGCGCTTCTACACCCAGCGCATGTAGGGGAGCCAACCATGACGAGCGTGCTCTTCACCAACGTACGCGTCATCGACGGGACGGGGAACCCCCCCTATGCCGGCGAGGCGCTGGTGCATGGCAACCGGATCGCGCGGGTGGCCCGGGGCACCCGCGCCCTCCCCGCCGCCGGGGTGACGGTGATCGACGGCGCGGGCGCCACGCTCATGCCCGGCATGGTCGAGGCCCACACGCACTTCTCGTGGAACGACGCAGCGGGGCTGGCCGACCTCCAGCGCCTCCCCCTCGAGGAGCACGTCCTCTGGTCGGCCAATGTCGCCAAGCGCTACCTCGAGGCCGGCTGGACATCGTGTGTCGGCGCGGCCTGCGCCAAGCCGCGGCTCGACGTCGTGACGCGGAACGCCATCAACCAGGGTCTCATTCCCGGACCGCGCTACCTCGCGGGTAGCCAGGAGATCACGGTGGCGGGCGGGCTGGGCGATGAGACGCTGCCGCACCTGCCGTTCCCCGAGCTCAGTTTCGGTGTGCTCGTGAGTGGGGCCGAGGAGATGCGCAAGGTCGTGCGCATGTTCCTCAAGTATGGGGTCGACCACGTGAAGCTGAATCTTTCGGGCGACAATTTCACGCCGACCTCGCCCGCGGGGACCACGTGGATGAGCGACGACGAGGTCGCCATCGCGGTGCGGGAAGCGAAGATGCGCGGCAAGCGCGTGGCCGCCCACGCGCGCTCCTGCGAGTCCGTGAAGCAATGCGTGCGCCACGGCATCGAGATCATCTACCACGCGAGCTTCACCGACGACGAGGCCCTCGACATGCTGGAGGCCAATCGCGACCGGCACTTCGTGGCACCCGGTATCGGCATCCTCGTCGCCATGCTCGACCACGCCGCGCCTTGGGGCATCACCCGCGAGAAGGCGGTGGCGATGGGCTACGAGGTGGAGCTGGCGGCGGCCGTGGAGTCCCTCAAGAAGATGCACAAGCGCGGCATCCGCGTCCTCCCCGGCGGCGACTACGGCTTCGCCTTCACCCCGCACGGCGAGAACGCCCGCGACCTCGAGTATTTCGTGAAATACGTGGGGATGACGCCGATGGAGGCGCTGCTGTCGGCCACCCGGTACGGCGGCGAGATCATGATGAAGGGCGGCGAGCTTGGCCAGCTCAAGGACGGCTACCTCGCCGACCTGATCCTGGTGGACGGGGACCCCCTCGCCAATCTCGGCATTCTGCGTGACCCGTCCAAGCTCCTCGCCGTGATGAAGGACGGCGTCTTCTACAAGGAGCCCGAGATCCGGTCCGCCCAGTCTCGCTGGGGCCGCTCGGTGGCCTGAGAGCCGATCCCGTGCCGCGATTCTGGCGCTGGTTCTGGGTGGTGGGTCTGGGGGTGCCCATCGCTCTGTTCACCGTCTGGGGCCTCGTCGACAACGCCAAGCTCTTCCTCACCACCGCCCTCAACGGGCTCACCCTGGCCGCGCTGTACTTCCTGGTGGCGAGCGGCTTCACTCTCGTCTTCGGGCTCATGCGCAACGTCAACCTGGCCCACGGCTCGCTGTATCTCCTCGGCGCCTACGTGGGTTACGTGGTCGGGGACAAGACCGGATCCTGGCTCCTCGCCGTCGCCGCCGGCTTCGCGAGCGCCGCGCTGCTCGGGCTCGTTTTGCAGACGACGGTGTTCCGGTTCATGCAGGGTCAGGATCTGCGCCAGACTTTGGTCACCATCGCGCTCTCGATCATGCTTGCCGACGTGCTCCTATGGATCTTCGGCGGCGAGATCTATCAGTTCGATCCGCCCCGATGGATTTTCGGCCGGACGCCGCTGCCCCTGGTGCAGGTGTACCCGACCTACCGGTTGGTGCTGCTGGCGATCTCGGCGGCTATCGGCGTCCTCCTCTGGCTCTTTCTCAACCGCACCCGCGTGGGGATGATGATCCGCGCCGGCGTGGACGACCGCGGCATGCTCGCCGCCGCCGGTGTCAACGTGCAGTCCGTCTTCGCGATCACGTTCGCGATCGGCGCCGGGCTCGCCGGGTTTGCCGGGGTGGTCGGCGGCACCGCGCTCTCCATCGCTCCCGGCGAGGACACGCGTTATCAGCTCGCCTCGCTGGTGGTGGTGATCGTGGGCGGCATGGGCAGCGTGGTGGGAGCGGCCATCGGCGCCGCCCTCATCGGGGTGGCCGAGCAGTTCGGTCTGGCCTACGCGCCGACCTATAGCGTGGTGTTCACCTTCGTCATCATGGCGCTGGTGCTGGCTTTTCGCCCGCAGGGCCTCCTGGGGAGGCGCGCGTGAGCGCATCCGAGTGGCGCAAGGCCATGAACGCGGGCGCCGGACGCACCGCGTGGCCGCGCACCGCCGCCGCCGCCCCGGCACCCTCGCGCGCGGCCCGGTGGCGCGGACGTGGCGCGGCGTCCGCCGACGTGCGCGATGAGACCCGCTGGCTCCGCTGGATCGGGGGACGGGTGCGGGCGCGGCACGTGCTCGTGCTCCTCGCGGTGCTGGCCTACCCGCTGCTCGCGCCGCCGTTCTTCACCTTCCAGATCGGGGGGCAAGCGCTTGCCCTGGGACTGATCGCGCTCTCGCTCACCTTCCTCGCGGGCTACGGCGGCATGGTGTCGCTGGCCCAGATGACGGTGGCGGGCATCGCCGGGTACATGTACGCGATCTTCGCCACCAGCGGTACCGACATCAGCCTCGGCTGGCCGTGGTGGCTGGCGGTGTTCCTGGCCCTCGCCATCGCGACGGTGTGCGGGATCCTCATCGGCTGGTTCTCCGTGCGCACCGAGGGCATCTACACCATTATGATCACGCTGGCCATCGGGGTGGCCTTTTTCTACCTCGTCCAGCAGAACTACTCGGTCTTCAACGGCTTCCAGGGATTCCAGTCGGTGAAGACGCCGCGCGTGCTCGGCGTGGAGCTGCGAGATCCCGTCCCCTTCTACTATCTCGCCCTGTTCTGGGCGCTCGCCGGCTACTTCGCCGTCAAGTACCTGCTGCGCGCGCCCTTCGGGGTGGCGTTGCAGGGCATCCGCGACAACCCACGGCGCATGGCCGCCCTGGGCTTCAACGTCACCGCCCATCGCGTCGCCGCCTACGCGGTGGCCGGCCTCATTGCCGCGGTGGGCGGGATTCTCATGGTCTGGTACAACGGGCTCGTGTCGCCGGGATCGGTGGGCACGAGCTGGCTCATCAACATCCTGATCATCGCCGTGCTCGGGGGGATGCGGCATCCCATCGGGCCCTTCATCGGCGCCATCGTCTTCGTGCTGCTCCAGAACTTCGCCGTCGATCTGGTGGACCGCGAGCGGTTCAACCTGCTCATCGGCGCGATTTTTCTGATCATCGTGCTGTTCTCGCCCGACGGCCTGCTTGGCTGGTGGGCGGGCGGCGCCGTCCGCCTACGCGCGGTGTCGGCGCGGGGGCGGCTGGGTCGCCGGGTCGAGACAGGAGAGGCATGAGCGGAAGCTTCCACCCACGCAGCCAGCCGGCTGCGTTCACCAGGAGGAGAAGACAATGACGTCATTCACCAGGCAGTGCATACGGCAGCTGGCGCTCGCCGCGGTCTTCACCGTCCTCGCCGGAACCGCCGACGCCCAGCAGGTGGTCAAGATCGGACTGCTCGCTACGCTGGAAGGACCTTTCGCGGCGGGCGGTCAGGACGGGATGCGGGGCGCCGAGCTCGCGGTCAAGCAGCGCAACGGCATGGTCGCCGGCAAGAAGATCGAGATCATCAAGGCCTCCTCGGACGCGAAGCCCGACGTGGCCGTCAACGCCACCCGCAAGCTCGTGGAGCAGGACAAGGTCGATATCATGGTCGGCCCGCTCTCCGGCTCCGAGGGCATCGCGGTGAAGAACTACTCGAAGTCCCAGCCGGGCACGACCTTCATCAACGGCTCGTCCGGGGCGCAGGCCACCACGCTGACCGATCCCTCGCCGAACTTCTTTCGCTTCAACACCGAGGGCGCGCAGTGGATGGTGGGCCTCGGCGATTACGCCTTGAAGACCAAGGGTTACAAGAAGATGGCCCTCATCGCCGAGGACTACGCCTTCCCGTACTCCCAGGTGCAGGGCTTCATGACCGAGTACTGCAAGGCGGGGGGCCGCGTCACCCACAAGGCCTGGGTGCCGCTCGGCGGCAAGGACTACTCCTCCGTCATTGCCAAGCTCCCCGGCGACGTGGACGCGCTGCTCGTGGTGCTCGGCGGCTCCGACGCGGTGAACTTCCTCACCCAGTACGAGCAGGCGGGCGGCAGTAAGCCCATGGTGGGCGGGTCCATCACCGTGGATCAGACCGTGCTCAACTTCAAGGGCAAGCGGCGCGAGTCGCTCCTCGGCACTCCGTCGGCCGGCCCCATCGCCGACAGCTACGATGCCCCGGAGTGGAAGAAGTTCGTGGCCGACTACAAGGCCAACTTCAAGGACGGCTTCCCCAGCCCCTCGCTCTTCGCCTACGTCTACTACATCAACATGAAGGCGGCGCTGGACGGTCTCGAGGCGGTCAACGGTGACCTCTCGGGCGGCCAGGCCAAGTACCGCGAGGCGCTCAAGAACCTCAAGCTCCAGACGCCCACCGGCGTGGTGACCCTGGACGAGAACCGTCAGGCCATCGGCACCACCTTCGTCACCGAGGTGGCGGCGGGCCCCGACGGCGTCTACTACAACAAGGTCGTGAAAGTCGTGCCGAACGTCAACCAGCGGCTGGGCATGTCCAAGGCCGATTTCGACAAGGTCGGCCTCGGCTCCCGGGACGTCCCGAACTGCCCGTGAGAGCCGGAGTGTGAAGGAACGCCACACGCCGATCGCGTCAGGTGACGCCCTCGTCCTCGAGGGCGTCACCCGCACGTTCGGCGCGCTCAAGGCCATCGAGGAGGTGTCGCTTTCCGTCGCGGCGGGTGAGCGCCGCGCCCTCATCGGGGCCAACGGCGCGGGCAAGACCACGCTGTTCAACGCCGTCACCGGCGACTTCCCGCCCACTGCGGGTACCGTGCGCTTCTTCGGCGAGGACGTTACCGCGCTCGCTCCTCACGACCGCATCCGGATGGGACTGCGTCGCACCTACCAGTCCTCGCTCCTCTGCCGCGACCTCACGGTGGCGGAGAACCTCTTCCTCGCCGTGCGGGGCGTGGCCCGCGGCCGCTTCGGCCTCCTGCGCCCGCGGGCTTCGCATCCGTCCCGCGCTGCCACCGCGGATCTCCTCGACCGCGTGCGCCTCGGCGCGGTGGCCGACCAGCCGGTGGCTTCGCTTTCCCACGGCCAGCAGCGCCAGCTCGAGATCGGCATGGCGCTGGCGGGAGCGCCGCGGCTCATCCTCTTCGACGAGCCCGCGGCGGGACTGTCCCCCACGGAGCGGCGGGAGCTGGTGGCGTTGCTCACCGCGCTCCCGCCCCACATGGGCTACATCATCATCGAGCACGACCTCGACGTGGCCTTGCGGGTGGTCGAGCGCGTCACCGTGATGCACAACGGGCACGTGCTCAAGCACGGCACCCCCGACGAGATCGAGGGTGATGCCGAGGTCCAGGCGATCTACATCGGTGGAGGGCACCGCTGATGGCCTGGCTCTCCCGCGGACGGGCGCGCCAGACCGCGCGGCCCATCCTCCAGGTGGAGCGGCTCGACGTCCACTACGGCCGCGCCCATGCCCTCCAGGAGGTCTCGCTCACCCTGGATCACGGGGTGATCGCGGTGGTCGGCCGCAACGGCATGGGGAAGACCACGCTGTGCAACGCCATCACCGGGCTCGTCCCCGCCGCGGGCAGCGTGCGGCTCGCCGGCGAGGAGATCCTTGGTCTGCCACCCCATGTCATCACGGAGCGGGGCGTCGGCTACGTGCCGCAGGGCCGCCGGGTTTGGCCCTCGCTCAGCGTCGACGAGCATCTTCGCCTCGCTTCGCGCGGCGACCGGGGGCCGTGGACGGTGGCCCGCGTCTACCAGATCTTCCCGCGTCTGGCCGAGCGACGTCGCAACGGCGGGGCCGAGCTTTCCGGCGGCGAGCAGCAGATGCTGGCCATCGCGCGCGCCCTTCTCTTCAATCCTATGCTCCTGGTGATGGACGAGCCCA
>DASYQB010000039.1:0-6674 GCA_036005985.1 Candidatus Methylomirabilota bacterium
CTTCGTGCTGCGGAAGAACATCCGCTTTCACAACGGGGAGCCGGTCACCTCCGAGGACGTGAAGTTCTCGTTCGAGCGCTACAAGGGCGCGGCGGCCAAGCTCCTCAAGGATCGCGTCAAGGAGATCCAGACCCCGGACCCGGGACGCGTGCGCATCGTGCTGAAGGAGCCGTGGCCGGACTTCATGACCTTCTACGGCACCACCGCGTCGGGAGCGGCCTGGGTCGTCCCGAAGAAGTACCTCGAGAAGGTCGGCGAGGAGGGCTTCAAGAAGGCGCCGATCGGAGCCGGCCCTTATCGACTCGTTTCCTTCAATCCGGGCGTGGAAATGGTGCTCGAGGCCTTCGAGGGCTACTGGCGCAAGCCACCCGCGGTGAAGCGCCTGGTCTTCCGCACCATCACCGACGAGACCACGCGCGCCGCCGCGGTGAAGCGCGGCGAGGTCGACCTGATCTATCTCGTGTCGGGGCCGGTGGCCGAGGAGCTCAAGCGCACGCCGGGCTTCAAGGTCGCCTCGCCGCTTCCGTCGGTCGGCCAGTTCTGGCTCGACTTCCCCGAGCAGGGCAATCCCAAGTCGCCGTGGCACGATCAGCGCGTGCGCCTCGCCGCCAGCCTGGCCGTGGATCGCAAGGCAGTGAGCGAGGCGGAATGGCTCGGCTTCGCGCGGCCGAGCGGCAACATCGTGCCCAAGGCCCTCGAGTTCGCGCTGGAGCTGCCGCCGCATCCCTACGACCCCGCGCGCGCCAAGGCCCTCCTCGCCGAGGCCGGCTATCCGGGCGGCTTCGACGGCGGCGACTTCACGCCTTTCCCGCCCTACAACTCCATGGGCGAGGCCATTGCGAACTATCTGCGCGCGGTGGGCATCCGCACGCGGATCAAGAACATGGAGCGCGCGGCCTTTCTCACCGCGTGGCGGGAGAAGAAGATTCCCGGCGTCATCATGGCTCTGGTCGCGCCCTCCGGAAACGCGGCCACGCGGCTCGAGCCCTTCGTGACCCGCGACGGCTTCTACTCGTACAGCGCCATCCCCGAGGCCGAGGATCTCTACGCGCGCCAGTCGCGCGAGCTGGACCGGAAGAAGCGCGAGGCGATGCTGCACCAGATCCAGCGGCTTATCCACGACCGCGTCACCCACGCGCCTCTCATGGAGTCGGCCTTCCTGTGGGCCATCGGCCCTCGCGTGGAGGAACCCGGGCTTTCCCTCATTCCCGGCCACGCCTACTCCGCCCCCTACGAAGACGTGAAGCTCAAGCGCCCGTAGCCTTCCCGCCGACAAGGAGAGCTCGATGAGCGAGCCCATCAGCATCCAGTTCACCCGCTTCTCCGCCTTCTATTCGCCCCTCATCGCCACCATGGCGGGCGGGTTTCTCCAGGCCGAAGGCTTCGCGCCCAAGCACTCGATCGCCCCCGCGGGCAAGTCGGCCATCGAGGGCGTGGTGGACGGCTCCGTCCAGGTCTGCCAGTCCGCGCCATCGCAGGGCTTCGGCCCGCTGGAGAAGGGAGAGACCCCGCCCGCCGTGCACTTCGCCCAGATCAACGAGATGGACGGCTTCTTCCTCACCGGGCGCGCCGCCGACCCCGCCTTCACCTGGCAGAAGCTCGCGGGCAAGAAGGTGCTCGTCGATCACGGCGGCCAGCCCCTCGCCATGTTCAAGTACGCCTGTCACCGGCGCGGCCTCGACTACAAGGCGATCCACGCCGTCAACGTCCCGAGCGGTCAGATGGACGCGGCGTTTCGCAAGGGCGAGGGTGACTACATCCACCAGCAGGGGCCGGCGCCGCAGCAGCTCGAGCACGACAAAGTCGGCCACGTGGTGACATCGGTGGGCGAGGCCATCGGGCCGTGCGCGTTCTCGAGCCTCGCCGCCACCCGTCAGTGGCTGGCCACCGACGCGGCGACGCGCTTCACGCGCGCCTATCGCAAGGCGCGGGCCTGGCTCCTCGCCACTCCCGCCGCGCGGGTGGCGGAGGCGGAAGCCGCCTTCTTCCCCGAGATCGACCGCACCGTGCTCACCGCCACCATCGCCTATTACCAGAAGCTCGGCTGCTGGACGCCGCACGTGGAGATCACCCGCCCCGCCTTCGAGGTGACCCTCGATGTCTTCCAGCATGCGGGGCTCATCACCAAGCGGCATCGCTACGAGGACGTGGTCGCGCCGCCTCCGGGCGACGGGGCGGGCGCCCGCTCATGAAGACGCGGGCAGCGATGAGCGTGGAGCACGCCCCCGGCGAGATCGCGGGGCGGGCCATCGTGGAGCTCTGAGGCGAGGAGCGCTTACTCGAAGGCGGCCGAGAGGTCGCCCGCCCCCGGGCGCACACCGGGGAGCGGCTCGAGCCCGAAGCGGCGGGTGATGAGCTTGATGATGGACGTGGTGTCGTAGGGCGTGTGATCGATGAAGCCGCGCTTTGCCCGCGGCGAGACGATCAAGGTGGGCACGCGCGTGCCCGGTCCCCAGCGATCGCCGGCGGGCGGCGGCACGTGGTCCCAGAATCCGCCGTTTTCATCGTAGGTGATGATGATGGCGATGGAGGACCAGAGCGGGCTCGCCTTGATGAGGCTCAGCAGCTCGGCGATGTGAATATCCCCTGACAGCACGTCGGTGTAGCCGGGATGCTGATTCAAGGTGCCCTGCGGCTTGTAGAAGGCGACCTGGGGCAGGCTTCCCTGCTCGATGGCCGTGAGCAGATCCGTGTAGTCCTTGAGATGGCGCTCCCGATCCACGGTACCCGGCGCGAAGCGGGCAAAGTAGTTGAAGGGCTGGTGGTGCGGAGCGAAGTACGGCGCGCCATTCGCCCTGGTCACGATGATCCGCCGCGGCGCGTCGGGCGCCTGCATCCCGTCCTGGACGGCGGCGTTCCAGGCACCCGCGTACCAGGCCCACGTGACGCCCTTGGCGCTCAGGGTGTCGCCGATGGTCTTCTGCGACTGCGGGGCCAGGGTGTGGCGCCTCGGATCGGTCCCGCGCGGATCACCGTCCCGCGCCGGGGGCACCCGTGAGGGCTGCCAGGGCGGCTGCGTGGTGTTGACCGAGTAGCCGTCGGGCGTGACCTCGCCGTCCATGAACACGGGAGCGCCGCTGAGCACGGAGGCGGGCGAGCCGGGTCGGGTGGCGAGCCAGCCGCGCTCGTCGAGCTGGACGCGCCTCGCCGCGGGCGCGTCGCGGTCCTCGGGCGTGCACGCGCACACCAGCCAGAAATGATTGAGAAAGGAGCCGCCGAAGGCCCCCATGAAGAAGTTGTCGGCGAGGACGTAGTCCTTGGCCCACTGCCAGAGGGGCAGGCTCGAGCCGTCGTAGTAGCCCATGGCCAGCCCTCCCGCGTCCGAGGCGGCCACGAACCGATCGTTGCGACCGCCGTTGATCTGCTCCACGTTCTGGTAGAAGCGGTGGACGAGATCGGGCGTGGGGACGGACAGCGGCTGATTGATGGGCGGCGCGTCGATGCGAAAGGGTTTGTTCGGGAGATCAAGGGGAAAGTCCGGACTGGCCACCTTGCCGATCCAGATGGGCGGAAGCGTGGCGAGAACCTTGCCGTCGCGATCGACCTGGGTGAATTGCGACGGCGTGGCGTTGGCGATGCCGTTCGCTCCCGGGAAAAGACCGTAGAGGTTGTCGAAGCTCCGATTCTCCGCGTAGATGACGAGGATGTGCTCCACCCCGGCCAGGCCGCGCGGGCCGGAGGCGGAATGGGTGGCGCAGCTGGCGCCGAGCATGCTGATGGCGACCAGGGCCATCGCGAGGGAGGGCGGGCGAGCGCGCATCCCCTTTCGTATACGCGAAAGCCGGCGCCGCTTCAGCTAGAAAATCGCCGGCGATGCTCCACGATGGCAGAGTAAGGCAGCACGCGGAGAAGCTCCTCCACGGTGGTGGTACCCGCCTCCAGTCGACCGCGGGCATCCTGGGCCATGCAGAACGTGGTGCGCTGGGCGCTCTCGCACATCTCGTCGAAGGGCGTCTGCCGCGTGATGAGCGCGATGTCCTGCTCGTCGGGCACCCAGAGGTCGGCCACCATCATGCGGCCCTTGTATCCGCTGAAGCCGCAGTCGGCGCACCCCGCGCCCTGGTAGAACTTGAGGTGGGCGGGCACCACCTCGAAGAACTCCTGGAGGGCGGTGGGCGACGGCGTGTACTCCTGCCGGCAGGCCGCGCAGTTGCGGCGGACCAGCCGCTGTGACATGACGCCGATGAGCGACGAAGCGATGAGGGACGATTCGATCTTGAGGTCGAGGAGACGCGGGAGCGCGGCGATGGCGCTGTTGGTGTGCAGCGTGCTCAGGAGCAGGTGGCCGGTCTGGGCGGCGCGAAAGGCCATCTCCGCTGTCTCCTGGTCGCGAATCTCCCCGATCATGATGATTTCCGGGTCGTGGCGAAGGAACGATCGGAGATACGCGGCAAAGGTGTTGCCGATGTCCTCGTTGACCTCCGACTGGCTCAGCTCGTCGTAGACGTACTCCACGGGATCCTCAGCGGTGAGGATGCGCACCTCCGGACGGTGCAGCTTCATCAGGCAGGCGTAGAGGGTGGTCGACTTGCCCGACCCGGTCGGCCCCGTCACGAGGAAGATGCCGGTGGGGCGCCGGAGCAGCTCGTCGAGACGGCTGGCCACGATCGGCGAAAGGTCGAGGCCGGCGATGGAGCGGGGAGCCCGCGTCTGGTCCAGGATGCGGATGACCACGCTGTCCCCCGAGTAGCTCGGGATGACAGAGACGCGCAGGTCGATGGTGACCTTGCTCCCCGCGCGATTGACCGACACCTGAAAGCTGCCGTCCTGGGGCCGCCGGCGCTCCGCGATGTCGAGCTTGCACAGAATGCGGATGCGCGAGGTGATCTCCCGCATGTTCTGATCGAGATTGTCCTGGAGCTTGCCGAAGTGGGGCTGGCGCAACACTCCGTCGATGCGATAGCGCACGTGGAGACCCGTGGGCAGCATCTCGAGGTGGATGTCGCTGCAGTTGCTCTCGAGGGCCCGGAAGAGAATCTGCCGGACGAGGTCGTCGGCGCGCCGGGTCGCGCGATCGTCGCCGGAGCCCTGCACGCTCAGCAGCGGCCCCGTGTCTACCGGCGGATCCGCGGGAGCAGCCTGGTGGGCGCCGATGTTCTCGATGCTGCTCTGAGGCTCGTCTTCATAGAGACGACGGAACGCGCGCTGGATGGCCCGGCTCGAGGAGGTGACCACGGTGATGCCAAAGCTCGTGAGCTGCATCAGCTCGTCGATCACGGCCACCGCAGTGGGATCGTCCATGGCCACGGTGAGCGTGCGACCCACCTGGGCGATGGGGAGAACGGAATGGCGGCGCGCGTAGCTCCGGTTGATCACCCGGGCGAGCCGGCGATCGATGGTCACCTTCTCCAGGTCGATGAAGGGAATCCTCAGCTGCTTGCTCAGGGCCTGCCGCACCGTCTCGTCGGTGACGTAGTTGAGCTTGAGGAGGATCTTGCCGAGGGGAAGCTTGAGACTCTCCTGCTGGGCGAGGGCGTGCTCGAGCTGGGGCTCGGTGATCGACCCGTTGGCGAGGAGAATCTCCCCCAGGCGGTGACGCGGCGGGGCCGCGTCGGCCACGGGAGCCTCCAGCGTACGGCCGGCGCTTCCGGGGGCCCGCGCCCCTAGCTCTGTGAGGGCCATTCGGAGAGCCGGCGGGTCACAGGGTGCTCGGGCTCGTCGCCCGCTCCATTGACCGTTGAGGAAACCGCTGGGGAACCGCGAAGACCGACGGGCGCCGCTTGGTCGTGGTGCACTCCTCGATCTTCTCGATGAGCTCGGTGACGCCGAAGGGCTTGGCGATGAACGGCCAATTCGCCTCCTTCAGCGCGGCCATCTCGTATCCCGACATGAGGAGCACCTTGATCTTGGGGCGGAGCTCGACCACGCGCCGAGCCAGCTCGCGGCCGTCCATCAGAGGCATGACCACGTCCACGAGCAAGAGATCGATGTCGCCTTCCAGATCCTTGGCCATGCGAATGGCCGCCACCGGATCGGTGGTGGAGCGGACGAGGTACCCCGCGCATCCGAGCGTGTCCATGGCAAACGAGCTCACCCCCGCGTCGTCGTCGACGACGAGAACGGTGAGAACACGCGGCGCGTCCTTGCTCGTGTCTTCCACGAGGACCGATGGAGCTTTTTTGAGGAAGAGGAAGACCGGGCCGTCTTCGTCCATGCGCCACACGATGGCCTGGGCGTCCACCGGACATCCTTCGGACGGAGTGATATGGAGCTTGGCCAGCGTGGCGTCCTGCAGACGCTCCGCCAGACGCACCTTGACGCCGAACTGGCTCACATCAACTGTTTCACCATGAAGAACACGATCGCCTACTTCTATAATCACGGGCCAGCTCACCTTGGTCCGTGGACGTCTACGCGATTCGGGCCGCCGAAGTTTGGTTCGCATGTTGTTTTCCTTGATCCCCTGTGTAGCAAGCGACATACCGTTGGCGGGCGGGGGATCGACCTTCCACGAATTCGGATAGTTGCGGAGCGCCGGGGGACGACGGCGCTGTTTTCGGTTGGCGTGGGCCGTCACGTGCCCAACGGATTTTGGAGGACCAGCCCCCGAGCAGGCACGTGCAGAATTTGCTTCGAACGAAACGGGTCTGCTAACGCGCCTCGGAAATAGCGGTCACGCCACCCGGATTGTCGAGCGAGGAGAGATCGCCCGGATCCTTGCCGAGGTGAGTGGC